>CAYTVQ010000349.1:0-2326 GCA_964441615.1 uncultured Caulobacterales bacterium
TTCGTGCCGGTCCAACTGCTCTTGTTCGGCCAGATCAATCTCGAAAATGACCCCGGGCACGGCCGAGTTCGGGGCGGTCACCAAGGTCGCTTTTCCTGAGCCGTCCTTACTCGCCTTCGAAAACGCAAGACTCCAGGCGCGTGCAACTCCCGTCCCCACGACCCTCGCGGACGGGCAGCGGCCAAGCAGCCGTGTCGGCAACATGTTGGAGCCATACGCGAAGTAGAGAAATGTCATTGGCCATTGCTCCCTTCGACATTCCCTCCATCGCGCAGTTGGCTGGCCGAGCGGCCGGATTCCGCCACCGTCAGCGCGCAGCGCTCGGCGCGGTCGCGGACCATATCGGCAAACTGCTCAATAGCCGTTCTGTCCAGCCCGGCACGCGAAAGCTCCGCCGCGACGCCTGTTGCCTTGTCGCGAACGCCTTTGCTCATCTCTGCGACCCGTCGCCGTACCAGCGGCAGGCCCAGTCCCGCGTCCGTCGCAAATGCTGCCCAGCCCTTCGCGTCCAGTTCGGCAAGCGTCGCCCGCTTCCCAATCTTCATGGCGAATTTCGGCGAGAGATCGGGATAGGCGACGGTCGCAAGCAGGTCATAGAGCGGGGCGAGGCGTGGACCTTCGGCGTCATAGAGGATCGAGAAATTCTTGCCGTGGGCGTCGGCGTTCCCGGCGATCACATTGAAGATCACGGCATCGAGGAGCTTCAGCACATCCACGGCGGGCCTTGCCGCGAGGCGGCGGAGCAGCGCGAAGCAATCCTTGAACGTCGGGCCGCCCTCGCTAGCGTACTTGGTCTCCGGCGGCACGCCGAGCGCCTGGCAGAAATCCTCCTGATGGATCCGGCGCACGAAGCCATCGTCGCCGGTGGCGCGATCATAGCGCTGGACCAGTAGAAACGTTCGATCCTGCACGGTCCGCGGCTCGACAGGGGCAACGTCGAGGCCGATCACGGCGGCAAGGCGCATCACGAACGCCTCGTTCTCGGTCGTGGCAACGAACCGCGATATCGGCGGTTTGAGAATATGCGTCGTCGGCTGGCCCGGCGCAGGCAAGGCCACCGCGCCATCCACCAGAACCACCGGCACCTTCGATTGGGCGCCAGCGAGAGAGAGCCGCAGGCCTTCCTCGCCAGCCAGCAATGGTCGGACGGGCAGCGCATCCAGAACCCGGATCAACGCTGCATCGTCAAGCGGGGTTGGCCGTTGATCGGGGGCAAGAGTGGCTGGTGCTTCGCCGGGCGGCAGAAGCTGGAGCGCGCCCGCCACATCGCCGCCGAGGCGATCAAGAAGGGCGAAATCATTGGCCCGCGACACGCCGAGGGCCATAGCCGCGGCGTCGCGCTGGCTTTCTTCCGGCAGGAGACCGCCAAAAAACGGGCGGCACTCGCGACGACTGAACGGCTCCGCCCGCTTTGGCAGTGAGGCTGACAAGGGCTGCGCCGCCTCGTCGTCGAGCCAAGCCCGCGCATAGGCAAAGCCGAGTTCACCGTGCTTGTCCTGCGTCAGCTGGCCCACCAGGCGCCCGTCCCACCAGATATCGAGGGTGCGCGTCATGCTTTCCGCGCTCCTTTGGGCCGCGCTCCCGTGGTGTCGGGCGGCGGTGTGATATCGAGCGAGCATCCGAGTGCAGCGAGGACCTGAAGCGTCTTGCCGATCTGTGCGGTCGGCTTGCCCGCTTCGAGATCGACGATGAAGCGCAGGCCGACGCCAGCTGCGCCGGCAAGCTCGTCCTGCCGCAGGCCAGCGGCCTTTCGGGTGGTTCGCACAATGTCGCCGATCTCGGCGGTGGTGAGGTTGCGTCTGGCCATGATATTTACCGAACGGGAAAGTATCATGGATTCCTGAAGAATGTCTATAAGAATTTCCCGCTCGGGAAAGCTTGCGCCTCGTGGCAGCTCCCGGGTCTGAATTATTCCCGCTCGGGAAAACGCGCCGCTCTGGAGCCTTAGACGCTGCTGTGGGTCGACGCCGGTCCGCCGATTACCTGTCTTTCTTCGAACGCATCATCCGCCTCGTCGCCCATCATGTCGGCGCCGAGGTGCATCACCGTCGGCCGCGTGTCTCGGCCGAGCTGCCCGAAACCGGCGAGAGCTTCGAAGGCCTGCTACCGCCGGTCGTAACGGCACCGGTCGCCGTGGACGTCTTTATGCTCGACGACTATGTCGCCGCGGGCGTTATGACGGCCGACCAAGCCGTCATCCTCCGGCAGACGGTCGCAGCGCGCGCCAACATCCTCGTCGCCGGCGGAACCAGCACCGGCAAGGCCACCCTGATCAACGCCCTGCTGGCCGAGGTCGCGAAGACGACTGACCGCGTCATCGTCATCG
>CAYTVQ010000350.1:0-2315 GCA_964441615.1 uncultured Caulobacterales bacterium
GGACATGCAGGCGGAGAAAGGCGAAGGGCTGGCGAAGAAGATCGACGGCGCCTTCTGTCAGACCAACGTCGCAGACGAGGACAGCGTGAAGGCCGCGCTCGGCAGGACGCTGTCCTCGGCGGGGAGCCCCCGCATCCTCGTCAACTGCGCCGGAATCGGCGTCGCCGAGAAGACGGTCGGCAAGAACGGCGCGCATGTTCTCGCCAACTTCAGGCGCGTCATCGACGTCAATCTCGTCGGCACCTTCAACTGCATCCGCCTCGTCGCCGAGGCCATGGAGAAGAACGAGCCGTTTGAGGATGGCGAGCGCGGCGTCATCATAAACACCGCCTCCGTCGCGGCCTTTGACGGCCAGATCGGCCAGGCCGCCTATTCGGCGTCCAAGGCGGGCGTCGTCGGCATGACGCTCCCGATCGCGCGCGATCTCATGAATATCGGCGTCCGCGTCGTGACCATCGCACCCGGCATTTTCTGGACGCCGATGATGGCGGGCATGGATCAGAAGGTCCAGGACGCGCTCGCTGCGATGGTCCCGTTTCCGAAGCGACTCGGCAAGCCCGAGGAATACGCCTCGCTCGCGCTCGAGATCGTGCGCAACCCAATGCTGAACGGCGAGGTCATCCGCCTCGACGGCGCGATCCGCATGCAGCCGAAATGACGAGGCGGCGGGCGCGCGCCCAGTCGCCTGCGCCCCGGCGTTCGCCGCTCATGATTCCAACCACCGCCGACCAGAGCCGCGCGCAATCCGGCGCCGGCGAAATACGAAAGAAGAAGACATGTTCGACATCACCAGAAAATCCATTCAGTGGGGCGGCCGCAAGCTGACCCTTGAAACGGGACGCATGGCGCGTCAGGCCGACGCCGCCGTGCTCGCGACCTATGGCGAGACGACCGTCCTTGCGACCGTGGTCGCCGCCAAGCAAGCCGACCCCAAATTCGATTTCTTCCCGCTTACCGTCCACTATCAGGAGAAATTCTACGCCGCCGGCCGCGTGCCGGGCGGCTATTTCAAGCGCGAGGGCCGGCCGACCGAAAAGGAGACGCTCACCTCGCGCCTCATCGATCGCCCCATCCGTCCGCTTTTCGCCAAAGGCTTCAAAAACGAGGTCCAGGTCATCGCGACCGTCCTCAGCCACGACATGGAGAACGACCCTGACGTCGTCGCCATGATCGCCTCGTCGGCGGCCTTGACAGTCTCCGGAATTCCCTTTCTCGGACCGATCGGCGCAGCGCGAGTCGGCTACATCAATGGCGAGTATGTGCTGAACCCGCAGATCGACGAGATGGGCGAAACGCGGCTCGATCTCGTCATGGCTGCAACCGCGAACGCGGTGATGATGGTCGAATCCGAAGCCAAGGAGCTGTCGGAAGAGGTCATGCTCGGCGCCGTGATGTTCGGGCATCGCGCCGCCGGCGACGTAATCAACCTCATCATCGATTTCGCCGAGGATGCGGCGAAGGAGCCGTGGAATTTCGAGGCCCCGGACTATTCCGAAACGGCCAGCAAGATCCGCGCGCTTGTCGCTGACGATCTGCGCGCCGCCTATGCCGAGCAGAAGAAGCAGGCGCGCCACGAGAAGATCAGCGCCGCGAAAGCGAAGGCCGCCGAGGTCTTCTGCAAGGAAGGCGACGAAAATGCGCTGTCCTCCGTCGTCTTCGGTTCGCTGTTCAAGGAGATCGAAGCCGACATCGTGCGCGGCGACATCATCAGGACGGGCCGGCGCATCGACGGGCGCGACACCAAGACCGTACGCCCCATCGTCGCCGAAGCGGGCGTCCTGCCGCGCACGCATGGCAGCGCGCTCTTCACCCGGGGTGAGACGCAGGCGCTGGTCGTCGCGACGCTCGGCACCGGCGAGGACGAGCAGTGGGTCGACGCGCTCTCGGGCACCTACAAGGAAACCTTCCTGCTTCATTACAATTTCCCGCCCTACTCGGTCGGCGAGACCGGCCGCATGGGCGGCGCCGGACGGCGCGAGATCGGCCACGGCAAGCTCGCCTGGCGGGCGTTGAAGGCCGTGCTGCCGACCCAGGAAGCATTTCCCTACGTGATCCGCCTCGTCTCGGAGATCACCGAGTCGAACGGCTCATCGTCGATGGCGACCGTGTGCGGCTCGTCGCTGGCTCTCATGGACGCCGGCGTTCCGACGACGCGCCCCGTCGCCGGCATCGCCATGGGTCTCATTCTTGAGGGCAGGGACTATGCCGTGCTGTCCGACATTCTTGGAGAAGATGACCATCTCGGCGACATGGTCTTAAAGGTCGCCGGCACCTACGAAGGCGTCACCTAACTCCATATGTACATCAAGGTCGCC
>CAYTVQ010000351.1:0-2314 GCA_964441615.1 uncultured Caulobacterales bacterium
ATGTCGTTGATGCGGCGGGTAATCTCGATGGTGCGCAGAAGCTCGACATAGGCGGTCGGGAGCGAATCGACCGCGCCGAGGAAGCGGATGACATAGGTGAACACGGCGAACACGGCGCCGATCGCCGCGCCCTGCACCGACACGACATAGTAGAGCGAATAGAGAAGCACGCCCATCAGCGCCACCGAATTGGCGCTGAACATGACGACCTGCAGATCGGCGCGCCGCACCTGGTGGCCGGTCAGGGCTTTGAGATGCGCGCGCGCATCCTCCGGATCCTTGCCGGCATAGATGTCGACCTCGCGCTCGAGCTGGTCGTTCAGGGCCGCGTTCACGCGGATCAGCCGGCCGGAAAACAGCGCGCCGGTGAGCAGGATCGCGGCGATGCCGCCAAGGCATGCGTAAAACGCCCCGATCGACAGGAAGGCAAGAAATCCGAGCGATCCGATAAGGTCGAGGAAGGAGCGGAGCGTCGCCGGAAGACGGAACTCGAAGAAGGTCACCACCTCGCGCAGCATGCTGGCGCGGGCGGCGACGCGCGTGAGCTCGACGCCGGCGGCGTGCGAGGCGGCAAGCGTCTCCGCGCCGATGTCGCGATAGATGCGGGTATAGACGCGGACGTCATAAAGCCGCCGCGCGGCGCCCACGACAAGCGCGACCGCCTGCAGGGCGGCGAGTCCGGCGACGCCCATCCATTGTCCCTTGGTCATGCCGTCAATGGCGACGCCAAGAAGGAAGGGCTGCACCAGCCACAGGCCGGAGCTGACGATGATCAGGAGGAAGGTGACGATGATCGAGGCCCAGTAGCGCTGAAAGATGCGCCCATGGGTGATGTTGAGCGCCCTTGCCGCCGCCTTCCTCTCCTTCTTTTTCCCGGCCATGAGCCCCCGCCCAACGCGACGGCCAGGAGATTAGCGGCAGGGCGGCTCATGGCCAAGCGGCGACAGGGCGACATGAGCGTCTTTCCGGCGACAGTTTCGGTTTGTATACGGATTAACCAAGCAACGGAATCGCCGCCGGACGCCGCGCGCCCGCCGCGGCCCCGATCTCCCCCGAAATCTTGCGAATGCGACTTAGAAGCATGTGCAAATGGCGATCTTCGTGACGAATTTAACCATGGGAGCCCAGCAACCCGGCAACCGGCAGGGGAAACAGATCGAAGTTATCCCACACCTCCCCGGCGGCCTTATCATGCGCCGGTCGGCCAAATCCCCGGCCGACGTCTGGTCTTCCCCGCCGCAGGGCGCGCCTTTCTGCAGGGCGCGCGAAGGCGGCGGAGACCATGGAGTCAAGGAAGCGACATGGTCCGAAGAACGAATGAGGCGACATGGCCCGAGGGGTTTAACCCGAGCGCTCGTGCTGACGACCGCTGGGGATCAGCTCCAAGCCTTGGCCAGACCCAGGTACCGAGGCGGTTTATTGCATTGCAACATCGGCCTTGGCGGAAATGGGAGGCTCGATTAAGCAGGTCGGCGCAAGCTTGTCTTGCGGGGCGAGTTCCGGACATCAGCAGGATCTGACGGGATCTTTAATCCATGACGGCGACAGCGAAGAAAACCAGCAAGCAGAAATGGGTCTACAGCTTCGGCGCGGGCGCCGCCGAGGGCGACGCCTCGCTGAAGAATCTGCTTGGCGGCAAGGGCGCCAATCTTGCCGAAATGTCCAATCTCGGGCTCCCGGTGCCGCCGGGCTTCACCATCACCACCGAAGTCTGCACCGCATTCTATGAGAGCGGCCGAAATTACCCCGCGGGCCTCGAAGACGAAGTCGCCGAGGCGCTTGCAGAAGTCGGCCGCCTCGTCGGCCGCAAATTCGGCGACCCGAAGCAACCCCTCCTCGTTTCGGTCCGTTCCGGCGCCCGCGCCTCCATGCCGGGCATGATGGATACCGTCCTCAATCTCGGCCTCAATGACGCGACAGCGGCGGGTCTTGCCGCACTCTCCGGCGACGAACGCTTCGCCTATGACAGCTACCGCCGCTTCATCCAGATGTATTCCGACGTGGTCCTCGGCGTCGAGCACCACGTTTTTGAGGACATACTTGAGACGTACAAGGAGGAGCAGGACTACTTCCTCGACACCGACCTGACGGCGAAGGACTGGCGGCTCGTCATCGACAGCTACAAGCGCGCGGTCGAAGAGCATCTCGCGCGTCCCTTTCCGCAGGACCCCAAGGAGCAGCTCTGGGGCGCAATCGGCGCCGTCTTCGGTTCATGGCGCAATGACCGCGCCGAGACCTACCGGCGTCTGCACAACATTCCCGAAAGCTGGGGCACGGCGGTCAACGTCCAGGCCATGGTCTTCGGCAATATGGG
>CAYTVQ010000352.1:0-2309 GCA_964441615.1 uncultured Caulobacterales bacterium
ACGCCCTGCATGTCCGCCTCGCCGACGAGAGCGTCTGCATCGGGCCGCCTCCGCCAAAGGAAAGCTATCTCAACATTCCGGCGATCATCTCGGCCGCGGAGATCACCGGCGCTGACGCCATCCATCCGGGCTACGGATTCCTGTCGGAGAATGCGCGTTTCGCGGAAATCGTGAAGGCGCACAACATCACCTTCATTGGTCCGGAGCCGGAACATATACGTGTGATGGGCGACAAGATCGCGGCCAAGAATGCGGTGCGCGCCGCGGGCCTCCCTCTCGTGCCGGGCTCGGACGGCGCGCTCTCCGACATCGACGAGGCGCGCGCAGCGGCGGACCGCATCGGCTATCCGGTGCTGGTGAAGGCCGCGGCCGGCGGCGGCGGGCGCGGCATGAAGGTCGCGAGGACGCCGGAGGGCCTCGCCGAGGCGGTGGCGACGGCGAAAGCCGAAGCCAAGGCCGCCTTCGGCGACGACTCCGTCTATCTCGAAAAATATCTGGTCAAGCCGCGCCACATCGAGATCCAGATTGTCGCCGACAGCCACGGCAATGTGGTCCAGCTCGGCGAGCGCGACTGCTCGCTCCAGCGCCGCCACCAGAAGATCCTCGAGGAGGCCCTCTCGCCTGCGCTCACCGACAAGGAGCGCCGGAAAATCGGCGAGATCGCGCGCGCGGCGATCGCAAAGCTCGGCTATCTCGGCGTCGGCACCATCGAATTTCTGTATGAGAACGGCGAGTTCTATTTCATCGAAATGAACACCCGCCTGCAGGTCGAACATCCGATTACGGAGCAGGTGACGCGCCTCGATCTCGTGCGCGAGCAGATCGCCGTCGCGGCCGGCAAGAAGCTCTCGTTCCGGCAGGAGGACGTCGTCTTCGAGGGCCACGCCATCGAGTGCCGCATCAACGCCGAAGACCCGAAGACCTTCCGCCCTTCCCCAGGCGAAATCACTTATTTCCATGCGCCCGGCGGGCCGGGCGTGCGCTTCGACTCCGCCATCTACACCGGCTACCGCATCCCGCCCTTCTACGATTCGATGATCGGCAAGCTCATCGTCTATGGCGATGACCGCGCGCACTGCATCGCGCGCCTCCGGCGCTCGCTCAGGGAATTCGCCCTCGCCGGCGTCGATACGACGATCCCCCTCTTCATGGCGCTACTCGAAGAGGAAGACTTTCAGTCGGGCGATTACCACATCCACTGGCTCGAACAGTGGCTGGCGAAGGGCTGACGATTATGGGAACACCATTGCGTGTATTGTCGCCTGTCCTGCTCCTTGCGCTTGCAGCATGCAGCAGTGTTGACCTGTCAAAGACAAGCTGCGGCGTCTCGGAAGGCCGATGCGTCGATCAGTGCCGAAAGTCGCCAGGTCCAGCGCAGGCCGAATGCGAAACGCGATGCGAGGCGGCGGCGGAGCAGTGCAAAGCTCACTGACCGGCTCTTGCGCCGGGCGCCGGCGCAACTGATTCTATGCGGTATGGCCCGCGACAGCACGCATAGCATCGACCCGGACCAGCTTCTGAAGGCCTACACGCTGGGCTATTTCCCGATGGCGCGGCGGCGAGAGGACAAGGACGTCGTCTGGGTGCTGCCCGACATACGCGGCATCTTGAGGCTCGATCGGGCTCGCGCGCCGCGCCGGCTGCGCTCCTTCATCGCCCAGGCGCCTTTCGAAATCGCTGTAAACCGCGACTTCGCCGCCGTGATCGCCGGTTGCGCCGCGCCGGGGCCGGGCCGCGAGGACACCTGGATCAACGATCCCATCCATGAAGTCTATGTCGAGCTCCATCGCCTGGGATATGCGCACAGCGTCGAGTGCTATGAAGCGGGCGCTTTGGTCGGCGGAATTTACGGCGTCGCGGTCGGGGAGATTTTCTGCGGCGAGAGCATGTTCTCGCGGCGGGCCAATGCCAGCAAGACGGCGCTCGTTCACCTGATCGCGCGCCTAAGACATGGCGGCTTCAAGATTCTCGACGCTCAGTTCCATACCAAGCATCTCGCGCAATTCGGCTTCGAGGAAATGCCGGACGCGGACTATCAGGACCTCCTGAAAGCCCATGTGCGCAAGCCGGCGGACTTCCTCAAGCCCCCGCTTCAGTTATCGATGGCCGCCGTTTTGCAGTCGATCACCCAGACGTCATAGACGGGGTGTTCCAGAGAATTCAGGGCCGGCGAGGATTCGAACATCCATCCCGCAAAGATGCGATCGGGGTCGAGCGCGCTGGGGAGGTCCGAACCCGTCGAGGTCGTCGGCGTCGCGGCCGATGCCGGCGCAGCCCTGTCCTTCCCTCTAGCGGGCGGCTCCCTGACT
>CAYTVQ010000353.1:0-2308 GCA_964441615.1 uncultured Caulobacterales bacterium
GCCTTTGCGGGCCAGGGCGTCGTCGCAGAATGTTTCGGGCTGTCGGGCCTCAGGGGCTATCGCACCGGCGGCTGCATCCACTTCATCATCAACAACCAGATCGGCTTCACCACGAGCCCCAAATTCGCGCGCTCCTCGCCCTATCCGTCAGATGTCGCCAAGATGGTGGCGGCGCCCATCTTTCACGTGAACGGCGACGACCCGGAGGCGGTCGTCTACGCCGCCAAGGTCGCGACGGAGTATCGGCAGCGGTTCGGCGCCGATGTCGTCATCGACATGTTCTGCTACCGCCGCTTCGGCCACAACGAGGGCGATGAGCCGAGCTTCACCCAGCCGCTCATGTACAAGAAAATCCGCGGCATGAAGACGACGCGCGAGCTTTATGGCGCGCGTCTGGAGGCCGAGGGCGTCATCGACGCGGAGTGGGCCGAGAATGAGCGCAAGGCGTTCCGCGCATTCCTCGATTCGGAGATGGAGGCCTCGAAGGCGTTCAGGCCCAACAAGGCCGACTGGCTCGACGGGCAGTGGTCGGGCTTCGTGCCGCCCATGGATGATGATCGCCGCGGCGACACCGCGGTTGAGATCGAGCAACTGAAGAAGATTGGAAAGACCATCTCGTCGCATCCTGCGGACTTCGCCGTGCACAAGACGCTTGCGCGCGTTCTGGAGCAGAGGCGCGCCGCCATCGAGACGGGAAAGGACATCGACTGGGCGACGGCGGAAGCTCTCGCCTTCGGCTCTCTTCTGATGGAAGGCTTCGGCGTCCGCCTGTCGGGGCAGGATTCACGCCGCGGCACATTCTCCCAGCGCCACGCCGTCTTCACCGATCAGAATACGGAAAAGATCTACACGCCCCTGAAGCACCTCAAGGGCGCCAAAGGCGCATTCGAGGTTCACGATTCCAACCTTTCCGAATTTGCGGTCATGGGCTTTGAGTACGGCTACAGCCTGGCCAATCCAAAGTTCCTCGTGCTGTGGGAGGCGCAATTCGGAGACTTCGCCAACGGCGCGCAGGTGATGATCGATCAGTTCATTTCGTCTTCCGAACGCAAATGGCTGCGCATCTCCGGCCTCGTGCTGCTGCTGCCGCATGGATACGAAGGTCAGGGCCCGGAACATTCTTCCGCGCGCCTCGAACGCTTCCTGCAGATGTGCGCGCAGGACAACATGCAGGTCGCGAACTGTACGACGCCGGCGAATTATTTCCACATTCTGCGCCGGCAGATGCGCCGGAATTTCCGCAAGCCGCTGGTTCTCATGACGCCTAAGTCGCTGCTCCGTCACAGGCGCTGCGTTTCGACATTGGCCGACATGGGGCCGGGCTCGTCCTTCCACCGCGTGCTCTGGGACGATGGCGAAGCGCGTCCCGGCTCGACGGTGAAACTCGCGCCGGACAGCAGGATCCGCCGCGTGGTCATGTGCTCGGGCAAGGTCTATTTTGATCTCCTGGAGGAGCGCGAGAGGCGCGGGATTGACGATGTCTATCTTCTACGCGTCGAGCAGTTCTACCCGTTTCCGGCGCATTCGATCCTGCATGAGTTGAAGCGATTTCCGTCCGCCGACGTGGTCTGGTGCCAGGAAGAGCCGAAGAACATGGGCGCGTGGTCCTTCATGGAGCCAAATCTCGAATGGACGCTCCAGCATCTGGATGCAAAGGCGAAGCGCGCGCGCTATGTCGGCCGGCCCGCCTCTGCTTCGACCGCGACGGGGCTTGCAAGCCGCCACAAGCTCGAACTGGACGAATTCCTGAACGAAGCGCTGAGTTAACGGGTCGGCGAAGCAACCTCCGGAGCCTGAGACATGTCCACTGAAATCCGTGTTCCGACGCTCGGCGAGTCCGTGACCGAAGCGACCATCGCCAAATGGCTGAAGAAGCTCGGCGACCAGGTCTCGGCGGACGAGCCGCTGGTCGAGCTTGAAACGGACAAGGTGTCGGTTGAAGTGCCGGCGCCTGCCGCGGGCGTCCTGTCCGAGATCGCTGCGAAAGAAGGCGCGACGGTCGGCGTCAATGCGCTTCTTGGCGTGATCGGCGCCGGGAGCGGCAAGGTTGCGGCGAAGCCGGCGGACGCCAAGAAGGCCGCGCCGCCGAATGGCGCCTCGAAGGCCGCTGCCGCTTCGCCGGCGAATGTCGCGCAGCTTTCGCCGGCGCCGCGCCGCGCCGCCGCAGAACTCGGAGTCGACACGTCCTCCGTGTCCGGAACCGGCAAGGACGGGCGCGTCACCAAGGGCGACGTGCTCGCCGCGGCCGAAGCCAAGCCCGCGGTCAAGGCGCCGCCGCCCGCGCCGGCGATCCCGCGCGCGACCGGAC
>CAYTVQ010000354.1:0-2304 GCA_964441615.1 uncultured Caulobacterales bacterium
CGAGTCCGGGTCCGGGATCATGTGCAGCCGCAGGTATTCCTCGACGATCTCGGCATCAATCTCAAACCGGCGCAGGCCATGGGCATGCGGACGATCAAGGTCCCGCTCGGTGATGTCAGGCCGGCCATCACGGAATTATCCGCGCTGCTCGGGATCAAGCTTTGATGCGCCGCTTCTATCTTCTGCCGGTCACGCGGCGCTGCAGGTCGTCCAGCGGCACATCGAGCTCGCTGGCGACGTCAGCAGAGGCCGCGGCGCCGGCCCGGGCGACGCTTCCAGGATCGCCGGTGAGGAGCGGATGCCAGTCGGGCAAGTCGCGCCCTTCAGAGATCAGGCGATAGGCGCAGGTCTTCGGCATCCATTTCAAGGCGCCGACAGCGTCCGGCGAGAGTCGCACGCAATCGGGAACGCGCGCGTGGCGCCGGCCATAGTCCGTGCAGCGGCGGGTTTTCGGATCGTATAGGCGGCAGGCGACGTCCGTTTCGTGGAATGCGCCGGAGTCGACGTCCTCCAGCACGACGAGGCAGCATTTGCCGCATCGGTCGCAAAGCGACTCCCATTCAGCCGGCGACATCTCGGCAAGGGTTTTGCTCTTCCAGAAGAGTCTGGCCTCGGGCACGGCGTCCATAACTCGGCGTCCGCCGTCAGTAGCATTGAAACACAGGTGTGGAAAACCGGATTTCAGCCGGCCGCCAACTCTGCGACTTCGTGTATCGAAACGCGCTTCTTGCGCTGCTCTTCGCCCGCCGCCTGCGCGCGCACGCGCCAGAAGCGCATGACGCGCTCGGCGGCCTCCTGCGGAATCT
The DNA here is from genome assembly GCA_964441615.1 of uncultured Caulobacterales bacterium. Taxonomy (GTDB): domain Bacteria; phylum Pseudomonadota; class Alphaproteobacteria; order Caulobacterales; family Parvularculaceae; genus Amphiplicatus. Next base: position 807 of record CAYTVQ010000354.1, read on the forward strand.
TGAGATAGAGGTCGAGGATGCGCAGGGCCTTTTGCTGCTCGTCCGGCGTTTTTTGCAGACCGACGACGATCTTGGCGAAGGTCTGACGCTCAAGTCCGGACGCGCGGCAGGCGATGGCGAGGGATTCCCAGGACCGGTCGCCAAGGATTCGCTGCGAAGTCGAGGTGTCGATCCCGACATAGTGAGAGAAGCCATAGAGAAATTCGGTCGCCTTGCGCGCCTCAACCAGATCCTTGAGCAGGCTTTCATTCAGTGCGTTCTGGGCTATCCGATCGCGAATGAAGGCGCGCGCAGCCCCGACGCTCCCCTGCGCCTCGGCGACCGCGCTGGTAAGGATCTTCTGACGGTTGGCCTCGACGGCTTCGTCAATGAGCGCCGGATCGAGCATGTCCGAACGCTTGAGGATTTCCTTCTTGAGCGCCGAAGAAACGAAGAAATACATCTGCGTCAGCAACTGCGGCGGCAGGTCGTAGCGTCCTGCCATCGGCGCCTGCAACTCGGCGATCGTGCGCGAGTGCTCGACCAGCTTCTCCATGGTCTCGGTATTGAGCTTTGCGCCCTTGTTGCCGGCCACCGAGACCAGCACATTCTTGTCGCCGCGATCGACGAGCGCCGCCGTCACGGTCTCTGGGATCTCGCGCCGCTCGCTGATCGCCTTCATGTGCTCCTGACCGCGCTGACGGATGACGCGGATCAGGTCCTCCTCCGAGAGCGCGACGCTGCGCTTCAAGACCGGTTCGGCGACGATTATTTCGTCGAGCGCAAGCTGGCGCAGAAGCCCCTTCGGCGCCGTCGGCGCATCGGCCAGTTTTTCCGCGATCTGGCGTCGGAGCTGGGCCTCAACATTTTCCGTCACCTTGGACATGATGACGTCGAAATGCTGCATCTCGCTCGACGTGTATCGATCGGGCGCCGCCATGAAGACGTCGGTGATCTCCCGCAACAAGACGCCGCGCTTTTCCGCGGAGTCTTCTTTGGCCAGCGCAATAAGCTGTTTCAGTCGCGACTGTTCGCCGGACATTCAAGACCCTCCTCAAGGCGGTCCGACTATGCGTAAGGAGAGGTAAAAATTCGGTAGGATTTCGGCCGCCTGGGACGGCGCAGAGCAATTGCCGGGCGCGTTCCGTCTGCTAAGACTCTCTTAACGTTCCGGGGCCCCATCATGATGAAGAAATCCGCTGTCGCCGCCTTGTTCCTTCTCGCTGCGTGCGCAACAGGGCCGTCCGGCGGCGGTCCGGAGCGCATCAATTACGCAGCACAGTCGCGCCTGGGATCCAGCCTTCCCGGATCGGCGCGCGAGGCGCTGGCCCCGACCTTCATCGAAGCGATGGCGCGGGGCCAGAAGGGGGTCGGCGTCGGCTGGGGGACTGGGCCGGCCAACGGCGTGGTCATTCCCGGCGATTTCCGGGTGGGCAATCTGAGGCCCGATCCGCGCACGCTGCTGCCCGTCGATGCCGGCCTCGACCTAGCCTATTCGTTCGAAACAGAACTCGGCCTC
>CAYTVQ010000355.1:0-2299 GCA_964441615.1 uncultured Caulobacterales bacterium
GGCACCTTCGGCTCCTTCATCGGCTATTCCGCCGGATTCCCGCTGCTGATGAAAACGCAGTTTCCGGAAGTGAACGCGCTGCAGTTCGCCTTCCTCGGTCCGCTCGTCGGCGCAGTATCGCGTTCATTGACTGGATGGGTCTCCGACAAATGGGGCGGCGGGCGCGTCACCTTCTGGGTCTTCGTCATGATGATCGCCGGCGTCGCGGGCGTCCTCTACTTCCTTGAGGCGAAGAACTTCGCGGGTTTCTTCGCCATGTTCATGTTCCTCTTCTTCGCGGCGGGGGTCGGCAACGCCTCGACCTTCCAGATGATCCCCAACATCATGCGCACGGAAATGCCCCGACTTGAGCCGAAGCTCGACGGCGCCGCGCAGTTGCGCCAGGCCGAGAAGGAATCGGCGGCGATCATCGGCTTCACATCCGCGATCGCGGCATACGGCGCGTTTTTCATTCCCAAGTCCTACGGAACGTCCATCACCATGACGGGCGGGCCGGAAGCGGCGCTCATCGGATTCCTCGCCTTCTATGTGCTCTGCGCCGCCATCACCTGGTTCGTCTACACGCGCAGAGGCGGCGTTCTTTACGACGTCGAGCGGACGCGCTCGGCGCCGGCGGCAAGACCCGCCGTCGCTGCGCAGGGGAATGCAGCATGAGCCATCTTCTCGACCGTCTCACCTATTTTCGCAAACGCGTTGGCGATTTCTCGAATGGGCATGGCGTCACGACGCGCGACGACCGGTCCTGGGAGGACTCATATCGCAAGCGCTGGCAGCACGACAAAATCGTGCGCTCGACCCACGGCGCAAATTGCACGGGCTCCTGCAGCTGGAAGATCTATGTCAAAGGCGGGATCGTCACCTGGGAAACACAGCAGACGGATTATCCGCGTACGCGCCCGGATCTGCCGAATCATGAGCCGCGCGGCTGTTCGCGCGGCGCCAGCTACTCCTGGTATCTCTACAGCGGCAACCGCCTGAAGCATCCGCTTATACGTGGCCGCCTTTTGAGGCTCTGGCGCGAGGCGCGCGCGACGCGCGCCCCGGTCGCCGCGTGGGCCGCGATCGTGGAGAACGCCCAGAAGAGAGCCGAATATGTGAAGCAGCGCGGACTTGGCGGGTTCGTCCGTGCGAGCTGGGACGAGGTCAACGAAATCATCGCCGCCGCCAACGCCTATACGGCGAAAACCTACGGTCCAGACCGCGTCTTCGGCTTTTCGCCCATTCCGGCGATGTCGATGGTCTCCTACGCGGCCGGCTCGCGCTACTTGTCGCTTCTCGGCGGCGTGTGCATGAGCTTTTACGACTGGTACTGCGACCTGCCGCCGGCCTCGCCCATGACCTGGGGCGAGCAGACGGACGTTCCGGAAAGCGCCGACTGGTACAATTCGGGATTTCTCATCCTCTGGGGCTCGAACGTGCCGCAGACGCGCACGCCGGACGCTCATTTTTATACGGAAGTCCGCTACAAGGGCGCGAAAAGCGTCGTCATCTCGCCGGATTATTCCGAGGCGTCGAAGTTTGGCGACATCTGGCTTTCGCCCAAGCAGGGAACGGACGCCGCCCTCGCCATGGCCTTCGGTCATGTCATCTTGAAGGAATTCTACGTCGATCGGCAGGCGCCCTATTTTCTCGACTATGCGCGCAAATACACCGACATGCCGATGCTCGTGCGCCTTGCGCGCCGCGGCGGGCGTCTGGTTCCGGACCGCTTTGTGCGCGCATCGGATTTCGTCGCCGGACTCAACGAGACCAACAATCCCGAATGGAAAACGGTCGCGGTCGACGAGAAGACGGGCGCCGTCGTCTGCCCGCGCGGCTCCATCGGATTCCGCTGGGGCGAGCAGGGCAAGTGGAATCTCGAAGAGCGGGCTTCGAACGGCGCCGAAACCGCGCTCGCGCTGACGCTCAAGGGCCGCGAAGACGAAATCGCGAGCGTCGCCTTTCCATACTTTGGCGGCCGCAAACACGATCACTTCCAAAGCACTTCGCATCCCGAGATCATCGAGCGCCGAATTCCGGCGAAGCGGCTCCAGCTCGCCGACGGCGAAACGCTCGTCGCATCCGTTTTCGATCTTTTCGTTGCGAATTACGGCGTTGATCGCGGGTTTCTCGATCCGAACACGGCGAAATCTTACGACGACGATGCGCCTTATTCTCCGGCCTGGCAGGAAAGGATCACCGGCGTTCCGCGCGGGCAGGTCATCGCCGTGGCGCGCGCGTTCGCCGACAACGCCGAGAAGACCCGCGGCAAGTCGATGGTCATTCTCGGCGCAGGATTGAACCATTGGTACCACATGGA
>CAYTVQ010000356.1:0-2292 GCA_964441615.1 uncultured Caulobacterales bacterium
GTTCCCAGTCGGACTCCTTGAGGCGCCTGGCGATGAATTTCGGAAGAAATCTCTCGATGCGATGCATGAAGCGGTCGAACGAGAGCCAGCGCTTGCGCAGAGCGCGCACCGGTTTCGGAACGGCGGCGGCGAACACGATGAGGCCCATCAGGAAGATGAAGATGCCGCCGGGGATCGGCGAGATCGTCAGCACCGCGCCGCCAATGATGAGCAAGAGCGCGAAGGTCGCGACAAGAAAACGGAAAACGATCATGGCGAAGGAAGTTTCTCCGAAGTGCTGACATCTTCGGGGTTAGTGTCCGCCGCCACGGCGCGGATGGCGACCGGCCCCTTTCTTCCGAGCGCCTTCACCATGGCATTAAACCAGGGCCAGCGCCGCCTCAACCGGCGGACCGCCGGCCGGGCCCGCGGATTGGCTGCGGCGATCATCAGGAAGCCGAGGACGACGCAGACGACGCCCGCCGGCAGCGGAGAGACCCCGGCGATGACGCCGTAGACAATCAGCAGCACGCCGGCGATCGAGGTCGCGAGGCGAGACAGCATCGGCCCCTTCCATCGGCAGCTTCCAAGGTCGATGTGGGAAGCGGCCCCTTGGGCTGTCAATGCGGCGCGGGCGAGCATCCCTCCCTCCCGAGCATGGGGGCCTTGCGGGCGAGAAGCAGTCCGAGCCGCATGGAGGCGAGTTCGGCGCCCTGCGCGTTCCAGTGGGTCGCGTCGAACCAGAGGCCGGGGTCGTCGGCTCCGGCGCCGCCAAGGTCGAAAGCCGGCCGCACGTCGAGATCTTCGAGCAGGGCCTGGGGGGCCGCGGGCGCGCGATAGGCGGGCAGATAGGCGTAGGCGAGCCCGGCGCCGCTGAGGCCTGCGATCTCCTCCATGCGCCTGAGATAGAAGCGCGAGAACCGGTATTCGAGCCGCGAGAAGGGTGGCGGCAGCAGATGCAGCGGCGCTTCGGCCGCCATGCGTTCTTCATGCAGCCGGTCGATCGCCTCGCGTGTGAGGCGGACGTCCTTATCGACGATGCGGCCGTCGATCAGCCGGATATTCCGGGTGCGGTCGAAATGGGGACCCTCATAGCGCGCGGGGTCAAAAGCGGGCGCGAGCGCCGGGCTCTTGGTCAGTGACTGGAGAAAGAGGCTCGCCTGCCGGCCGGGCAGGCGGACAATGTCGGCGAGATAATTGAGATTGACCGCCGCCGGCGCGGCGATCACGTCGCCGGCGTCAGCGAGAACCACGAAGCCGCGATGCGGCCTGCGCGATTCGACCTCGTTCAATTCGACGATGAAGAGCTGAGGGGACTTCGCCCGCGCCGCCTCCTTGAGGATCGCATAGTGGAGATTGCGTCCGGTCTCCGGCAAAGCGAGATTGGCGACGTGGATGCGCCGGCCCGTGGCGCGGCAATATTCGGTCTCGACCGTCTCCTCGCTGATCCCGCCGCCCATGCGAGAGGTGCCGATGAGCGCGACGTCGAGCGGCGTCGGATCGAAATGGAGGCGCTCATAGATCCAGTCGGCCTTGCGGGTCGTGCCGCTGTCATGCGCCTGGTAGCGGTAATAGCGGTCATGCGGCAGGACGACGGCCATGCTGAACACCGCAACCAGCGCCACGCCAAGGGCGAACAGGAAGGCGATGGGGGAGAGGCGGCGTTCCATGGTCAGAAGTTGAAATAGATGAAGACGGCCGGCTTCCAGGCCGCGGCGAGTCCGCCGACGAGCAGGATCGCGGCCGAGAGCGCGGCGAGCGGCGTCGGTTGCAGAAATTTCGGCGCGAAGCCGGCGGGCCGGGGAAAGGCCGCCGAGAGCTTCTCCTGATACCCGGCGACCTCGAGGCTGTTCGGCGCGAAGAGAGCGAGGCAGGCAGCGATCGCCATCAGGGCGAGGATCGAACTGGAGACCGGGAGCGGTCCCGGCGCCCCGGCGAGCGCGGCTGTCATCGAGAAGGCGGCGGGGAGAGTCTCCGAGCGGAAAAAGATCCAGGCGATCATGACCGCCATGAGAAGGCTCGCGCGCTTCAGAAAGACCGAGACCGGCGAACGCATGGCGTCGAGCTGGGGCAGGTAAAGGCGCGCGGCGTGATTGAGGGTGATCAGCGTCGCGTGGATGAAGCCCCAGACGACGAATGTCCACGCCGCGCCGTGCCAGATCCCGCCGATCAGCATGGTCAGGAAGACATTCCTTAGGCGGAAGAGCTCTCCCTTCCGGTTGCCGCCCAGCGCGATATAGACGTAGTCGCGCAGAAACGCCGACAGCGTCATGTGCCAGCGGCGCCAGAACTCGATGATCGAGCGCGCCTTGT
>CAYTVQ010000357.1:0-2271 GCA_964441615.1 uncultured Caulobacterales bacterium
CCGGCCTCGACCTCGCCTATTCGTTCGAAACAGAACTCGGCCTCCATGCGCTCACCGGCAACGCCAACCTGCGCGCGGGCCCCTCGACCGAGGCGCGCGTGCTGGCGATGCTCGAAGGTGGAACCGGGATCGATGTCATTGGAAAGACCGTCGGCCGCCCGTTCTATCTCGTCGCCATTGGCGGCCGAGTGAAAGGCTATGTTCACGAGAGTCTCGCGAAGAAAGCGCCGGGCACGGAGCTTGATCTTGCCGGCGGACCCGTACGGCGCGCAGCCCTTTGCCGCGACTATCAGCAGACCCTCACCCTTTTTGGCGACACGGACCGCTGGTCGGGCGTCGCCTGCGATCGCGGAGAAGGCTGGCGTCTTGAGCCGGCCGACCCGACCCGACCGAACATCCTGTGACTCTACAGTCCGAGGGGCGCCGCCGCGGACAGGCGCCTAACGCGCCAGCGCCCTCGCGGCTGCGCGCTCGCTGCGTTGGAAGCGCATGAAGGTCGGCAGCAGCGCGACCTTCCGGACGGCGTCGGCGCCATCGGCGAGGCGGTAAATGTTCTCATAGAAAAAGGCCATCGCACCGAAACCATTCAACGCCTTGACAAGAACGCTGGGCGAATTGGGCCCGAGAATGCCTGGCCCGAGCCGGACGATCTTTTCCCAGGCGGGAGCGGCGACAAGTGAGCCGGAAATCAGCCGTCCGGCTGCGTCCGGATCAACGCAGAGCGGTCGTGCGACGCCGATAACGTCGGCAGCTCCGCTTTCGAGCGCGCCGTTCATGGCCGCACGGGAACGAAAACCTCCTGTGACCATCAAGGGCATTGCAGCGACGCCGGCGACCTTTTCGGCATATTCGAGGAAATAGGCCTCGCGCTCAACAGTCGATTTGCGCGCGCCCGCCTCGACCACAGGCTCGATCGCCCCGCCAAGTCCGATCATCATAGGCTGCTCATAGGAGCCGCCGGAGATTTCAAGGAGATCGACGCCCTCGTCGTTCAGCCAGCGGACAATCTCAAGGCACTCCTCGAAGGAATATCCGCCTTTCTGGAAATCCGATGAGTTGAGCTTGACTGACAGAGGATAGCCGGCGCCGACCCGCGAGCGGACGGCTCTTACCGTTGACAGCAGCAGCCTCGCCCGGTTCTCCAGCACGCCTCCCCACTCGTCGTCGCGCCTGTTGGCGAGCGGATTCAGGAATTCGGAGATGAGGTAGCCATGTGCAGCGTGGATCTGCACGCCGGAAAATCCAGCGCGTTTGCATTCGAGCGCCGCATGTACGAACCGGTCAATCACGTTCAGGATTTCAGCGGCTGAAAGGGCGCGCGGCGCCCCATAGCCGCCCCCCGGCATTTTGAGGGCGACCGCGGACGGGCCGACCGGCTGGGCGTTGACATAGTCTGGCGTCTGCCGCCCGGCATGAGACAACTGGGCGAAAATGGCTGCGCCGCTTTCCGTCGATGCCCGCGCGAAGGTCGCGAGCGCCTGCCGCTGCTCCTCCGTCTGCGGACCGTCGATCGCAACATTGCCGGGCCGCTCGAGATAGCGCCGGTCGATCATGATGTTGCCGGTGACGAGGAGCCCGGCCCCGCCCTTCGCCCAGCGCCGGTAAAGCGTCGCGTGGCGCTGCGTCGCCCGGTTCAAGTGATCGGCGAGCCCCTCGGTCATCGCGGCCTTGGCGAGTCGGTTCCTGAGGACGACGCCGCAGGGAAGTCGCAGGGGGTCGGACAGGGAGGGCATGGGGAGCGTTCCTCGCACAGCAGCGACACCGGGAAAAGGGAGGAAGGAACCTCCTCATACCCCAAGCGTAAGCGGCGGCGACCCTTTTTCCTTTTCCCTTCGCCCATTTCCCTCCAGAAATACGCCATGCCTGTGACAGCCGCCGCCGATGGCCCCGTCCTTATCGTGACGATCGACCGCTCTGAGCGGCGCAACGCCGTGGACCGGACAACGGCCGAGGCTCTGTCGGCGGCGTTTCGGAAATTTGACAGCGATGAGAGCCTCAACGTGGCCGTGCTGACCGGCGCCGAGGCGACCTTTTGCGCTGGCGCCGACTTGAAGGCCGTAGCGACCGGCGCCGGCAACCGGGTGGAAAGGGATGGGGACGGGCCCATGGGTCCCACCCGGATCAGATTGTCGAAGCCCGTCATCGCCGCAGTCGAAGGCCACGCCGTCGCGGGCGGCCTCGAACTCGCGCTCTGGTGCGATCTTCGCGTAGCGGCGCGCACCGCCGTCTTCGGCGTTTTCCGCCGCCGCTTCGGCGTGCCCCTGATCGACG
>CAYTVQ010000358.1:0-2258 GCA_964441615.1 uncultured Caulobacterales bacterium
AAGGCGAAGGGCTAGGGCGGGGAGCGGCGGGCGGACCATCCTCAGAACCCGCCCTTGATCAGCCGCCAGACGTCCCCCGCCCGGGCCGGCGCGGGGTTGAGGATCGTTTCGCGGAAGATGCGGCCCATGGCGCGGGTCAGCACGAAGGCGAAGGCGAGCATGAGCGCCGTCGCGCCGGCGATTTCCCAGAGCGGCGGGTCGGAGGCGGCGCGCAGCATGACCGCATAGGGCGTGTAGATCGGGATCCAGGTCAGGAGCGAGGCGATGAACCCGTTCGGATTCTGATAAACGAGGATCATGAAGGGCAGCGGCAGCAACACGATCAGCAAGATCGGCCCCATGAAGCTCTGTGCGTCCTGGATCGAATTGGAGACCGCGCCGATGGCGAGGAAGATCATCGCGAAGATCACATAGGCGCAGAAGAAATAGAAGAGATAAACGAAGACAAGGCCCGACCCCGCGAGGGTCGTCAGGGCGCTGACGGTTTCCTCGCCGCCGCCAAGGCCGAAGGCGGCGATAAGGCCGGTCACGGCGAAGATGGTCGGCATGGTGAGGCCGACCGCGGCGATGCCGAGAAGCTTGCCCAGCATCAGCTGATCGGCCGTGACCGAGGACAACAGGATCTCCACGATCTTGTTGGAGCGCTCCTCGATGGTGTTGGTGAGGAGAAGCTGGCCGGCCCCGAAGATCACGATCATCAGGATGTAGGTCATGAGCCCGGGAAGCGCCATTTCGAGACGGTCGCGCTGGTCGAGCGCGGCCTCCTCGGCGGGGCGGTCGGGGCGGAATCCTTCCAGCGGCGCCTCGATGGCGGCGACGGTGTCGAAGGCCCCTGCGGCAAGGCCGCGGGCTTCGGCGGCCTCGCGGCGCAGCGCCGAATTGAGCGCGCGACTCGCGGTCTCCTTCAGCGCCGCGTCGGTGACGTTGCGGCTCCAGAACTCGGCCGCCGCGTCTGGATTGGCGCCGAAATCGGGCGGAATGAGGATCGCCGCGAACAGGGGGCCGCCGGGCAGCCGCTTGTCGCCGAGGAGATAGGGTTTGAGGCGCGCGCGCGCCTCTTCAATGCCCGATGCGGCGGCGACGTCGCCCGGAAGGGCCACGAGCCGGAATGGCCAGCGCGGGGCCTCGTAAGCCGGCGCGCCCTTCTTGAGGTATGGCGCGACGGCCGCATTGGCGGCCTCGACCCCGGCCGCAAGGAAGGCCTCGACGCGCGCCGCATCGGCCGGCGCCGGCGCGAAGGGCGCGGGAATGCGCTTCTCTTCGAGGGCCGCAGGTTCAACCGCAAGGCGCAGATAGGTGTCGAAGCCGGTCACGATGTCGCGCTTGCGACGCCGCTCGAACTCGTCGGCGAGGCCCTGCTCGTAGCGGCCGCTTGCATCGTAGATTGCGAAATCGCGAATGGGGCGCGCGCTCTCGGCAAGGCCGAACATGCCGGCGACCACGATCGCGCCGATCGGCATCAGGAGGAGATAGAGGAGAAACCCCCGCGAGAAGATGTATTGCCTGTATTCGCGCCAGGCGATGAGAAGGATCGGATTCATGCCGCCTCTTTCCGGGTCGGCGGTTCCTGAACCGCGCCGGCGTCGCCGGCGAGCGCGACGAAAATCTCATGAAGGCTCGCGCCCGCGAGTTCGAAGCGTGAAAGCCGCAGCCCGGCCTCAAACGCCGCCTTGAGAATTCCCTGCGGATCGGCGCCGGGCGCCAGGGTGAGTTCATAGGACTGCTCGCCGCTCTCCGGCTCGCCCTTCGGCGCGATGGCGATGACGCCCTCCTTGCGCGCCAGCCAGTCGGCCGCATCGCGCGTGCGCAAGATCAGCTTCGGGGGATAGGCGGCGCGCGCCGCGCGGATGTCGCCGATGAAGCGGCTCCTGCCCTTGGCCATGACGAGGAAGCGGTCGCAGAGGCGCTCGGCGTGCTGCATGACATGCGTCGAAAAGACGATCGTCCTGCCCTCGCTTTGCAGCTCGCGGATCAAATCTTCGAGCGTGTGCTGATTGATGGGGTCGAGTCCCGTGAACGGCTCGTCGAGAATCAGGATTTCCGGATCGTGCGCGATGGTGGCGAGGAGCTGCACCTTCTGCGCCATGCCCTTGGAAAGCTGCTCGTTGCGGGAGCGGGCGAATTCCTTGAGGCCGAAGCGGTCGAGAAGCGCGGCCGCCTTCTTCTTCGCGTCCTCGCGCGGCATGCCCCTCAGGCGCGCGAAATAGGCGATGGTCTCGGCCGCCCGCATCTTCCGGTAAAGCCCCCGCTCCTCGGGG
>CAYTVQ010000359.1:0-2248 GCA_964441615.1 uncultured Caulobacterales bacterium
GCCATCGACTTCATCATCGTCGTCGCCGGCGTCTTCGTCGGTCTTCAGGTCAACAACTGGAATGCGGCGCAGTCTGACCGGTCGCGCGAGGCGAAATATATGGCGCGCATCGCAGAAGATCTGCGCGCCGACATCGTCGAGATCGACGAAATCAGCCGCGTCGCTTCCGTGCGAATGGCGGCGCTGACGCGGGTCGCCTGGAGCCCGGATGGCGAGCCTGCTCCTGACGCGCTCTTATCCGCCCGCGGAAGGATCGTCGTACGCCAGACGCCGCCATTTTCGGAGCGCGATCACGGCTCGGCCGGCGTCGCCCTGTTCATCCTGACGACGCTTGAGGGAAACCGCTCGGCCTATGACGCGCTGATCAGCACCGGCGATATGACGCTCATGCGCGATGCGGCGCTCCTGCGCGACATACAGTCTTACTACGCGCTGGCCGACAGCGTGCGCGATTTTGAGGACAGCCTCGGGCAGAGCCGCCTCGCGCTGGTCGAGGCGCAACGCCTCGCCGGGCTCTCGCCGACCGACCAGACGCCGGTCGATGACCTCGCCGCCCGCTTTGCGGCGGACCCGGCGCTGCGCGCGGCGGCTCGCAATTACTGGCTCTACACCAACCGGCACCTGACGCTCATGGCTGAACTTCGCGGCCGGGCGCTGGCGCTTGCAGAACGGCTCAGCGGGGAGCGCCCATGATCCTGCGCCGCGTCATCGCGCATTTCAGGAAACAGGAATGGACGGCGATTTTCATTGACCTCGTCATCGTCGTCCTCGGCGTCTTTTTCGGCCTTCAGGTCTCGAACTGGAACGCGGCGCGCATCGAAAGGAACACGCTCGAGCAGCAGCTTGCAGCGTTCGGCATTGAGCTCGAAGCAAGCCGCGAGCGCGTCGCCTCCTATCGCGCCTTCGCCGAAGGGCAGATCGCCGCCGTCAATGAATTGCGTGCGGCGTTTGCGGGGGATGCGGCCGGCGCCGAAGCGGAGCGCATCGACGCGCTCCTGTTTCTCGTTCTGCGCGTGCAGGATTTGCGCCTCGATCTGCCCGTCCACGGGGAACTCACGGCGAGCGGCGGCCTGCGCCGGCTCTCGGGCTCTCCGCTTGGCGAGGCCATCGCGAAATGGGAATCCGATCTTGCCGCCATCGAGCGGCTCGACCGCGACGCGCTCATCCATCGCGATGACCTTGTCTTGCCGGCGTTCATGGAGGCGGCGTCGCTGGCGGCCGTGATCGAGAACCATCCTGAACAGACACTGATGGGCTTCCGGCCCTCCCGATTCCGCAATGACGTTGCCGCGCTCGCGACAAGCCGGGAGATTGAAAATATCCTTGCGCTGCGATTTGCGATCGAAGCCCAGATTGTCGATCGCGCGCGCAAGCTCGAAGCGCGCGCGGATGAATTGATCCGGGCGCTTAAGACTCGCGAACGCACAAGATAACGCGCGCCGCGGGGGCGCGTTGAGCGCCAGGAGTCGAACCGATTGACATGTGCTACACATGAAAGTATGTTTTGCACATGAACAAGCATGTGCAAATCCGCGAGCTGCCGGAGACGGTCCACCGCAAACTCAAGATCCGCGCGGCCGAGGAAGGCCTGTCTATGAGCGATTACGTCAAGCGCCTCATCGAGCGCGACCTCAAGCGGCCGAACTGGAACGCGATCAAGGCCCGCATGAGCGAGATGGGCCCGATTGAGCTGTCCGAAGCGCCAGCCAAGGCGATCCGGCGGGAGCGCGACAGCCGTTGATCGTCATTGACGCCTCGCTGGCTTTCGAAATCTCGATCGCTACAAAGGACGCCATGGCGCTTGGCGACAAGCTTATGGGCAGCCCTCAACTTCTCGCGGCGCCGGAGGTCATCGAACTCGAATTTATGCAGACCCTGCGCCGGTTTCATCGGCAAGGCGAGATTGATCTGAACCGAGCCAAGAAAGCCATGCGCAACTTCGCCGACCTCGGGATCGAACTGTTCTCGCATCGCCCCTTGCGACCGCGCATCTGGGATCTGCGTGAAAATCTGACCGCCCATGACGCCGCCTATGTCGCGCTCGCCGAAATTCTCGACGCGCCCCTGTGGACGCGCGACGCGAAATTCCGCGGCGCGACCGGCGCCAGGGCGACAATCGAAATTCTTTGAGGCTTCGATGCTCCTCCGCAGGCTGATGGACCATGTGAAGGCGCAGAACTGGTTTGCGATCGCCATCGACTTCGTCATCGTCGTCCTCGGCGTCTTCGTCGGTCTTCAGGTCAACAAC
>CAYTVQ010000360.1:0-2223 GCA_964441615.1 uncultured Caulobacterales bacterium
TGGTCCCGAGACGCTTGGCCGACACCCTTTCGACCGCAAGGGCGACCGACGGCGCGACGGCCGCGCCCGCCGCCGTCGCAATTAGCTTTTCAGTGAAGCGCCGCCGGCTCAGGCCCATTCGCATCCCCGCTCACGCACGAGTCTGGATGAGAAGGGCTGCGTTGGCAACGGCATGCATTGGTCCATCCGCGACTGCGGCCTCGTCGCGCAACCGCCGCTCCATCCGCTCCTCCCGGCGCAGGCGAGGATAACTGGGGCAGGGGCTACCACAATGTTGGGACGCCGTAGTCGGCGAAAACCGGATCTATGGTGACGACGACGAGCCGCTCGACCTGCGCCTGCGCGATCAGGATGCGGTCCCATGGGTCGCGATGCGGCTCCGGCAGGCGGCCCGCTTCGACACCATGAGCGAAGCTGACCGGCAGCACGCCGAGGCGCGCCGCGCGCAGCATAGCGCCGAGCTCCTCGACCACGATCCGGTCGAGCCGTCCGCGCCGCGCCTTGAGCGCAAGCTCGTATCCGCTCGCCGCCGATGTGAAAACCTCGTTGGCTGGATCTGACGCCGCCTTGCGCGCTTTTGTGGAGAGCCGCTCATGACCGGTCAAAAACCAGTAGAGCGCATGCGTGTCGAGCAGCAGCTTCACGCGGAGGGTCGCTTCTTCGCTCGCGCCTTCCGGGACGCGCGGCGGCGCCGCTTCAAGACGCCGAACTCATCCGTATAGGCGCCCTCAGCCCATTTGAGGTCGCCCTCATCCATGCGAGCAAGGAGGTCGCTCTCCGGAATTTCGGGCCAATGTTTCGCGACGCCGAAGGGTCGCGGCGCCTGTTCGGCCAGAGGAGCGATGCGCGCGATCGGCTTGCCCGAGCGTGTAACAACGATCTCCTCCCCGGCCGCCGCGCGGTCGAGGAGCTCGGAAAGCCGGGCCTTGGTCTCCGCGACGCTGATCTTGTCCATGCGGGGGATTATGGCCAGAACATATGACTAGGTCAACAACTCTAGAAACTCTAGCCGGCGTTCTTCGTGTCCTCTCCAGCCTCCAGACTTTCAAAATAAGGCTGATCGAAGTCCCAGGCGTCTTGAATGTTCGTGCTGGCGTAGTCAGATGGGTTGACGGCCTCGCCCTTTTTGACTTTAGCGACAATCTCGTCCGCAACCTTCTTAGTAGGCGGCCAGAACCCAAACTCGGATCCGATGCGGGGCACGCTGACAGTGTGCACCAACGTCAGTTTATCTGAACCAAGAAAGCGGCGAAGTTCCTCTTCGGATTCGAACTTCATGAGCGTCTGTTTCGGCGGCGGCATATCGAAATCAGCGTGTACGCGCAGCTTCTCCATCGCGCCAGTCGCAGCGTTGGTAAAAATGCTCTTGCTATAACTCCCCGGTGTTGACGCCACCAAACCGACAACAAAGACCGAGGCAAACATTGCCCAACGGGGTTCTTCTGCTTTGTGGCTAATGACTACGCTGTGCATGCCAATGCGATGGGGAATGCGCTGGTTCGACCAAGCGTCCCAGATGATGTTCATCACAGTGGGTATCGGAGCCGGTGATGGAAGATCAATCTCATAGATGATCTCGAAGTGACTGAAATCGCCTACGCCACCCATTTCCTCACTGAGGTTTTCATCAAATAACGAGATCACCGAATGGTCGAGAAAGAGATACACGGTCGATTGCAACGCCTCATTGATCGCTTGGTCGAGGCGATCTTCCGTTAGCCCCGCAAAGATAAGACAGCGAATGTTTCTCGCCGCCGCCGATTCAAGTGCGTCTTTTGTGAATCCGGCAACGCTAACAATGATGCCTTGGCGGGTCGGAATGCCTACGAGGCCGAGCGCATCAACAAAATCGCTTACCGTCTGTGTACCAACTTTTTCTTTTTCATTCTTGCAGCTAATCGCGACTCTGACGACGCATCCCGCCACATTCGTGCTTATGAGGACATCAAACTCGCGTTCGTTGTCGGATTGAAACAAGGTGACAGGAAGCTTCTTCCGCGTTTCCACCTTGTAGCCCGGCGCTTCATGCATAAGCGCCACTACATTCTCAAGCAAATTGCCTTTTCTCTTCGCCGACATGCCGCGCGTCCGCTCTTGTCAGTGTTAATTCTGCGCCAGAGTCTACGTCTGGCGTCAACCGACAATTGACCTTGCGGCTGGCTCCTAACCCGGCTCTTCCTCGAGCTTGACCTTGTGGCCCCAGAGGCGGTGCACGTGCCAGAG
>CAYTVQ010000361.1:0-2190 GCA_964441615.1 uncultured Caulobacterales bacterium
CAGCGGCGCCTTCACGACGCGCAGGTTGCGCGCGTCGGCGCGGCCCTCGATCGCGCTTTTTCCGTCCGCTGCGGGCGGCGCAAGCGTCAACGCCATGGCGCCTTCCCCGCCCTTGACCGAGGTGACGCCGAACACGCCGGCGAAGAGAGCGCCAAGGTCGCCGCTCTTCGCGTCGATGGCCTTGGCGCCGTTCGCGGCCGGCGCAAGCCTAACCTCGGCCGGTTTGCCGCCGGCGCTCGTCGCGGTGAAGTCCAGAGCCTCGAGCGACTCCGCGCGGCGAAGGTGCAGCGCCACGTCGCCGAAGCGGGCGTCACTCCGCATCCGCACTTCAGCGAGCCGCGCGTCAATGGCGAGACCGTTCCGCCAGGGATCAGGCCGTTTGGGATCGCGCGGACCCGACACCATTTTTTCGATCAGAGGTCCTGCATCGAGATAGGCGCCCGCGATCTCGGCCTTGAGCGCGCCGCTCGCCTCGCGCGCCGCCCTCAGCGAGACATCGGCGGCGGAGCCAAGACGAATGCGGTCGAACTCGGCCGAGAGCAGCGCGCCCGCCGGCGTCAGCGCGCCCTTGCCGCTGACGGCGATGTCCTCGCCCTCAAGGCTTGCGCTCTTGATGGCGATGACATCGGCGGCGAACGAGACCTCCATCCTGCCGGCGGCGCGCATGTCTGCGGCCTTGCGCCAGTTGATCGGCTCGACCGTCAACGCAGCCTTCGTGAAATCGGCCTCCAGCGACAACGACCGTATCGCCCCGAGATCGCCGACGGCGGCCGCTTTGAACCCGACAGGCCCGCGAAGAAACTGCCGCGTCGGCACGCCGAAGACATCGCCCGTGGCGCTGTCGAACACGCCCTCGACATCAAATTTCGAGGGTCCGTCGCCGGCGTAAAATCTCTGCGTCCAGCCTATCTTCAACGGCGCGCCGCCGAACCTGGCGTCGGCGCGGACATCCATGGATCGCGACTTGAGATCGATAACGCCGGACGCGCCCTCAAGATCGCCGCCGCGGAAGAAATCCGATATCGTGACGCCGTCGAAGCGCAGGATTCCTGAATATCCGTAGTCGGATCGATCCGCAACCTTGAGATTCGGGCGGCTGATCGTGACACGCGCGCGCGCGCTCCCGGAGAACTGCGCCGGCGAGAGATTGGTCGTCTTGAGGAGCGCCAGCGGCTCCTCGTTCAGAACCTTGAGAAAGTCCTGCGCCCCGCCCCTGGCCGAAAACGTGTAATTCACCGGGGCGCCCTTGGGCGAAAGGCGCGTGAAGTCGATTTCGCCGTCGAACACCGGCACGGCGCCGACGCGGCCCTTTGCGCCGCTCATCACAAACCGGTTGCCGGTGAGCCGCGCCGTCGCCGACGCCTCTGTGAGGGGCGTCATGCCCGGCGTGTAGATCGCGGTCGCATCGGCGACATCAAATGTCAAAAGGAGCGCCTCGTCGGAGAGCGCCGCGCCGGCCCCGAGCGCGCCCTCCTTCAGATCCAGCGCGAATTTCAGATTGGAGACGCGCGCGGCCGGCAGGCGCGTGTCGATGAATTCGCGCACGTTCGTCGCGAGATCGAGCGGCCAGCCGGCGGCGATGCGCGGCGGATCGAGCGCGCCCTCCATGGCGAGATCGACCTTGACCGCGGGCGACCGTTTCGCCGCGGCCGGCGGACGGCGGATGTCTGCGCGGCCTTTGAAGACGACGCCGAGAAACGCCGCCTCGGCGGTCTCGACCGCAAGGCGTCTCTCGCCGACATCATAAGCGCCGGCGAGGGACGCCCTCTCGACCGCAAGCGGCGCTGCGAAGACACCCTCGGGATCAAGGAGGAGATCTCCAGCGGCAAGCGAGAAATCAACCCTGCGGACAGCCTGCTTCTTCTCGTCGAGCGCGAGCGCGACGCGGCCCGTCGCATCCCCCGACGATCCGCCGGCGGAGAAACTGACTTTGATGTCGTTGAACGCATTCGTGCCGGGATCGAAATGCGCCGAGAGAGTCGCCGACCCCACAGGGATCTTGCGCGCGCCGAAGCGCAGGGCGCCGCTCCCGACCGACAGATCGAATGCCGAAGCAAGGATGACGCCCTTGTCAGTGAATTTCATGCGCGCGAGCCCCGACACCGGCGCCTCAAGCAGCCGCGCCTGCTCGCCGTAAAACATGCCGAGGAGATCGCCGACAGGCGCGTCCGCCAGCTTCAGTTCGGCGTC
>CAYTVQ010000362.1:0-2184 GCA_964441615.1 uncultured Caulobacterales bacterium
ACGCCGGTCATTGCGTATGCAACCTTCTATCAACTCCTGATCCGTGTAATTTTTTTTACCAAATAAACGCATGCGCCGTTTTTCGCTGTTCGGTTCGTTTATAAAAGCAGTCCTAAGCCCAATACCAAACGTTTGTGCAGGATGCGGTCGGTTCCGCGGATGCCGCCCTCGGGGCCGCCCCAATTAGACGCCCAGTCGCGGTATTTACGTTGCAGTCTTAATCCTCCGTGTACGATTAAATGATTGCCGATCCGGTAGCCGATTTCCGCCTGCATCATCCATCCACCCCTCCAGGTATCGGTGTAGCCCCATCGTTGGCCCGTGTTTTTTCCGGCAAAGCCCCAACCCGCGGCAACGCAATAGTACGGCGTGAGCCGTTTTGGTTGCACATAGCCGCGAAATTCTGCAAAAAGCGGGTAAACAGAGGCTTCAGATACTTCCGACCCCGGGTCAAAACGTTCGATACCCGTTCCCAATCCTACTCCTGCCAGCCGCGAAAACATCCAGCCGCTGGAATGTTGTATTTGCAGGCCAATATTGTCGAGGCCATAATAAGCCTGACCGATTAATACGCTGCCGCGGGTATGGTGAAAGAGCCCGCGCTCCTTAAAACTGTAGGGGCGCGGTCCTTGCGTGGCGCCTTTAACGCCCCGGCAATCCTGAACGATCCTTTTGACATCTTTACGCGGCAGGTGGAAGACAGCGCCGCCCCAGGATTGAAACACCAGGGTATCGCCGCCGGGTTTGATTTCCGTGATCTGGCCCGTCAGGCGATTTCCGCCCGATATGTACAGCATATCGCGGCAGTCTGGTTTGTCCTGCCCCCGAAGGGGCCGGGGCTGCCACAACAGCGGCAGCAGCAGCCCCAGACCGAGTAATCGTGTGTTTATTTTCATGGCTCCGGTATCAGGGCGTTACGCTTATACGGCTGATTTCTTTTGGGGCCGAAGGGTCGCTTACGTCGTACTGGTAGAAACCATCGTCGCCCACTACCAGCAGGTGCGTTTCGTCCATGGCGATCACATCGTAGGTTTTAATACCGGCGATATGGGCCAGGAGTTTCATATTCAGGGGGTCTTCCTTGTCGTACACTTTCAGGCCATCGTCGCAAAGGTACAGGTATTTGCCGGCTACCGACAGGCCTTTGGGATTCTTCATCGGGTATGTTTTGCGCAGGCTGGCCGACGGCAAATTGCGAATATCGATCACATCTAGCTGATTCACCGGGGTGGTTACGCCGTTGCGGCACTCGGCCCCGTCGCGAATCGTTACATAAGCGTTTGCTTCATCGCAGACCACGGGGTCGCAGCCCGTAGCATGGGAGAACGCGGCTTCGAGCTGCGGTTGTGCCGGGTTGGCGGCGTTAAAGATAAAAACGCCGTTTTGCGAACCGATGAACAGGCGGTCTTTCCAGGGGAAGATCGTTTCGATATTCCAACCGATTTGAATAACGTTCTGAGCGACCGGGCAGGAGGGGTTGGCAATGGAAAACGGACGCATGCTGGTGTTGTCCACGCAATACAGGAAATTGTCGTACTGCCCAAACCGGGAATAGGAGCCGGCGATACCGGTGGCGGACGGAATGCTGCTGTTCTTCCAGGCCGGGCCGCCGGTGCTTTGGGCGTTCATCAAGGCATCGGACACGAATACGACGTCGTCGCGCACGAACCATACGTTGCCCCACTGATCGTCGTGGCAGTCGATGGTTTCCGTTACCTGGGTTTGAGCGTAATCTACCAAATAGCCGAGGTTGGGATCAAAGCCATGCAGGGCAAATACGATTTCTGCGCGGCATACCACCTGGGGTTGTTGCAGATTGCTGATATCGATGGTCAGCAGGTCGATGTACTGGTCGACATACAGATACTGACCGCGTACAGCCATGTCGACATTGCCGGGGATGCTCCAGAAAGCGGCGGGCACGGGATTGGCGGGGTTGCTGTTGTCGATCTCGTGGATACCTTCCTGTAGTTCAGTGATAAGCATGTATTGACCGATGGCGTAGATTTTGCCCGGTTTTTTCAAGGCACGGGGACTTTCGGCACTGATCCCTACCCGACATTCTTCCAGGGTTTTGTACACGGGGTCGAAGCGCACGTACGTGCGGGTGGAGGAGCAATCGTCGCGCAGACATCCCGTCAGGGAAATAAGCGTTGCGATGCCAAAAACTGAAAAGAGGAGATG
>CAYTVQ010000363.1:0-2181 GCA_964441615.1 uncultured Caulobacterales bacterium
GCAGGTACCGCTGCCCGGCAGCCGGTCGAGCCTCGTATGGGTCGTGACGCCGGAATTATAGCCCCAGACTTCGTCGAGCAGGACGTCGCGCGTGATGGGCTTGCCGCCGGCCCGATAGAGATATTTGAGAATCGACGTTTCCTTTTCGGTCAGACGGATTTTTTTGTCCTTTTCGGTCACGAGCATCTTGACCGAGGGGCGGAACTCATAGGGTCCGATCTTGAACACCGCGTCTTCGCTCTGTTCGTGGCTCCGCAGATGCGCGCGCAGCCGCGCGAGCAGGACGGCGAACTTGAAGGGCTTCGTCACGTAATCATTGGCGCCGGAGTTGAGGCCGAGCACCTGATCGGAGTCGGTGTCGGCTCCAGTCAGCATGATGATCGGCGACTTGAACCCGTTGCGGCGCATGATCTGGCAGGCCTCGCGGCCGTCCATGTCGGGGAGCCCCACGTCAAGCAGCACAAGGTCGATATGCGCCTCCTGCTTCGCGCGCTCTATGGCGCTGTGCGCGTCGCCAAGGCAGTCGAGAGCGAACTCCTGATGAACCGCGAACTGCTCTTTCAGCGTGTCGCACAGGAGGCTGTCGTCATCGACCAGCAGAATGCGTTTGGCGCGCGCCATGATTTCTCAACCTCCTTCAAGGGCGTCTGACCGCCTTGCTACTCCTGTCCGCTCGCCCGAGGCCACTGGGGAACGCGCATCGGTTTCATGCCCCCCGGCCATGGCGCTTCAAGTCTCGCGGGCGCCGAACACGCCGCTTCCGATCCGGACAAGCGTCGCGCCGAGGGACGCTGCAATGAGATAATCGCCGCTCATGCCCATGGAAAGGTGGGCAAGGCCGTTGCGCCGGCCGATTTTCGCGAGCAGGGCGAAATGGGGGGCAGGGGCCTCGCCTTCCGGCGGAATGCACATGAGGCCCTCGATCGGAAGGCCCCATTCATCACGGCAGCGCGCGATGAAGGCGTCCGCCGCGGCGGGCGCGACGCCGGCTTTCTGAGGCTCCTCGCCCGTGTTCACCTGCACGTAAAGTCTCACTCTTTTGCCTTGCTTGGCTATCTCCCCCGCCAGAATTTGGGCAAGCCGTTCACGATCCAGCGACTGGATGACATCGAACAGGGCGAGGGCGTCCCGCGCCTTGTTGGTCTGGAGGGGTCCGACGAGGTGCAATTCGGCGCTCGGATAGCGCGCACGGAGCGCCGGCCATTTCGACATCGCCTCCTGCACGCGGTTCTCGCCGAAGCGCCGCCAGCCGGCCTCAAGAAGCGGCAGGATGCGCTCGGCCGGCTGCGTCTTGGTCACGATCAGCACCTTGGCGCGAGATCGCCCGCTTTCAGCGCTGGCGGCGGTCAGACGCGCCTCGATGGCCTTCAGATTGGCCGCCGGATCGGCGATGGTCGGATTGGACATGCGTGTGACGGGATGATGAGCGAGAGCTACCGGACAAGAGCCGCGAAGCTAGCAGCCGCCGCGCGCGCGCTCCAGGCGTTGAGCGGGCGCCGGCGCGCCGCGCCGTTCAGCCTCGCCTTCCTCACCGACCGGCGCCGGGCGGAGCATCCCGAGCTTGTCGCCCGGACGCTTCCGGCGGGGGCGGCTCTTATCTATCGCGACTATGACGATCCGCGCCGTGCGGCGCATGGCGCGAAGCTGCGCGCTATCGTTGCCGGTCGGAGCGTTCTCTTCCTCGTCGGCGGCGACGCGGGACTTGCGCGGCGCCTTGGCGCTGACGGCGTCCATTTGCGCGCCGACGATCTTTGGCGGGCGAAGGCCGGCGGCTTCGGCGGGCTTTGCGTTTCCGCCGCGTGCCATACGGCCGAGGACCTCGCGCACGCAGCGTCGATCGGCGTGGACATCGCGCTGCTCTCGCCGGTCTATCCGACGAGGAGTCACCCAGGGGCGACCACGCTTGCGCCTGAAGCCTTCAAACGGCTTGCGGCAGCCGCCGCCTTGCCCGTGCTGGCCCTCGGCGGCGTCGAGGAGTCCAACGCCGGAAGGCTCGCCGGCCCCAATGTCTGCGGCCTTGCGGCGATCGACGCCTTTGCGCCGCGCCGATGACCCGGCGCCCGGGCCACAAAAGAAAAAGCGCTCCGTCTCCGGAGCGCTTTTTTTGTTCCGATGGCGGACCTTAAGAGCGGCCCCAGGCGTCCTTTTTCTTCTTCGTCTTCTTGCCGGGCCGGTCGCCGC
>CAYTVQ010000364.1:0-2158 GCA_964441615.1 uncultured Caulobacterales bacterium
CACTTCGACCATGACCCTTTCCGAGGCCCGCTACCGGGCGCTCAAGGAAGCTGCCGCGCAGCGCGACAAGACCATCGGCCAACTGGTCGACGAAAGCCTGGAGTTCTACGGCATCAAGACCCGCGAGGACGCGCGCGACCTGGTGCGCCGCGCCCGAGCGCACAGCAAGCTGACCGAGGAACACGCGCTCGCCGTTGCCCAGGAGCAGGTTCGGGCGGTGCGGCGCAAGTCGTGAAGCGCCCGGCAGTCGTCGACGACACGAACGTCGTCGTCGCGGGCCTGCTTGCCGCCGACGATGCCTCGCCCGCTACCGCAAATGCGCTCTCGCCTGCTCACCGCTTGCCGAATCCGGGGACGAAGCGGCTCACATCCACTTCGAGGAACTTCGAGCGTTCGAAGCGCTCCTTCAGCTTGTAGGGCACCGTGCAGTCGAAGATCGTCTTGCAGGAGTTGCCGACCTCGCGGATGCTCGGGCTGAAGTCCGGCGTCTGCGACGGGTCGAGCGGGTGGCAGCGCACGCCGGGAATGAAGACCGTGCTGACGTCGCCCTGGTAGCGCGTCTGCATGGCCCACAGCACATCGTCGGTGTCGAAGATGTCGACGTCTTCGTCGACGAGGATGACGTGCTTGAGCTCGGCGAAGGCCGAGAACGCCAGCAGGGCAGCCTGGCGCTGCAGCCCCTCGTCCGCCGGCGCGGACTTCCTGAACTGCATCACCGCCAGCAGCTTGCCGCCGCCGGACGAATGGGCGAACACGTTGAGCAGCTTTCCCGGCATGGCGCGATCGACCATGTCCAGGATGCTGGCCTCGGTCGGGATGCCGGCCATGTTGACGTGCTCCTCGCCGGGGCCGACCGTGGTCTGCAGGATCGGGTTGCGGCGATGGGTGACGGCCTTGACCTTGATGACCGGCAGGGCCTCCTTGGCCTCGCCGGTGTAGCCGGGGAACTCGGGCATGGCCTTCCCGGTGTGGGTGTTGCGGTCCTCGCGGATTCGAACGCCGGGCAGCAGTTCGCCTTCGATGACCACTTCGGCGTGGGCGATCGCGCGCGCATCGATCGTCACGCACGGCGCCAGTTCGACCGGGCGGCCTCGCAGGGCGCCGGCGATGCTCAACTCGTCGAAGCCCAGCGGCGTGGTCGGCGGTTCGAAGCAGGCACCGATCTCGATGGCGGGATCGACGCCGATGCTGATCGAGATCGGAAGCGGCTTGCCGGCCGCTTCGGCCTTCTGGCGAAAGGCCTCGATGTGGCGACCGGGCGTCAGCCACATCGACAGCTCGTCGCGGCCCTGCACGCACAGGCGATGGATCGTGATGTCCGAGGCGCCCGTCTCCGGATCGGAGGCATAGCACATGCCCATGGTGATGTAGGGGCCGGCGTCCTCGGGGGTGTTGGTGGGGGCGGGCAGCAGCGTGCGCAAGTCGAAGCCCGGATCATCGGCACGATGCACCACTTCCCGACACGGCGCACGGTCCGCATCGACGTCGACCGGCGGCACGGGCTCCTGGACCGAGGACCTGAGCAGGAACCCCAGCTTCTCGGGCTCGCAGCCAAGCAGACGCCCGACGCGTCGGCGCGAACCGACCAGGCCGATGACGATCCTGAAATCGGGGTAGCCCTTCACCTTGTTGAACATCATGACCGGGCCGCCCTTGCGGGTAGGCCGGAGACAGGTGCCGCCGGCGCCGACGTAGCGATAGACGCCGGACAGCTCGGCTTCCGGATCGACCGGTTCGTCGGTTTCGATGTATTCGCCTTCGTACTGCTTGAGAAGTTCGAGCGCCGAGCGCAGGTCGTTCACCTGGGCTGCGCCGATGGTGTTCCTGTTCACTTCATGGGTCTCCGGGATACGAGTTCACGGGTCTGCGATGCTCGAAGCGGTGTCGTGAACGGCATGGCGCGGCACGCATCGTCTTGCAGCCGAAGGCTATCGGAATCGCCGCGACCCTGTCATTGACGCCTTTGAGTGCGGCGCTGGTTGCGCCGGCAACGCCTCAAGGGAGCGTGACGGCGCTGCGCGTCGTGAAGTGCCCCCAGCGCGCCCGCTCGGCCAGCGGCCCGTCGATCTGCGCGATCAGCCTGCGCGCGACCGCCGCCGTCCGCAGCGCCTCGGGCGCGGGCAGTCCCGCCTCCTGCGCGCGCACGATTCGCCCGTCG
>CAYTVQ010000365.1:0-2129 GCA_964441615.1 uncultured Caulobacterales bacterium
CCGCGTTCGGTCGCGAATCCGTGGGCTTCGACCGCTGCGTAATAGGCCGCAAGATCCTTGGCGTTCTGAGCCTGAAGAGCGCCGATGGTCGAGATGGCGGAAGCTCCGAATCCGATGATAGTCCGCGCCCTGTCCTCGGTGAACCCTTGGAAATTCCGTCGCAATCGCCCTTCCGCCGCAGCGCGGGCGAGCGGGCTCGACGCGCGCGCGTAATGATCGAAGCCGACGCGGCGGTAGCCGCCACGAACCAGCATCCTGTCCGCAAGCAGTGCGAGCTCGGCCCGCGCCTCGTGGCAGGGCAATTCCTCGGATCGGATCAGACGCTGATGCGGCAGCACGTCAGGCAGATGCGCATAGCCGAACACGGAGACGCGGTCCGGCGCGAGCGCGATCGTCTTCTCGATGGTATCGGAAAAGCGCGCTTCATCCTGTCTCGGCAAGCCGTAAATGAGGTCAAAAGACACATCATCGACGCCGGCGACGCGCAGGTCGCCGACGACGTTCTCAATTTCCTCGAAAGTCTGACGACGATTGATCGCCTCCTGGACCGCCGGAGCAAAGTCCTGCACGCCGAGGCTGAATCGGCGAAAACCGAGTTCGACGAGCCGCGCAGCGTCGCCGCGCCCGACCAACCGCGGGTCGAGCTCTATCGACAGGAGCGCGTCATCGGTCAAGCCAAGCTCCCGTTCCACAGCCACCAATATCTCCGCCAGCTGGTCAAGGGCGAGGAAGTTCGGCGTGCCGCCGCCAAAATGCACGGCGCCGACCCGGCCATTGCCATTCAGGCGGCGCCCCGCGAGCAGGATCTCCCGGCAGATCGCCGCCACATAACGGAGCGCTCGTTCGTAACGCGTTTCGACGCGCATGTTGCAGCCGCAATACCAGCAAAGCTGTCGGCAGAAGGGAATGTGGATATAGAGCGACAGCGGCTCGTAGATGTCGATGCGCTCGAGAGCGGCGGCGAAGTCGCGGGCGGTGACGCCGGCGTCGAAATACTGCGCCGAGGGGTAGCTGGTGTAGCGGGGCGCGCGGACCCCGAGATAATTGCGCCAGGCTTCCTTCATGAAAAGAAAGCCTAGGCCGTCGCGACAGCGCGCGTCTGACCTGGATCAAATCACGCGTCAGGAACCGGGCGAAGGGCCAAGGCCTGGACGCCCCGGCAACCCCGGAGGCTATTTGGTTTGAGTCTCGCTGCGATAGCTTGTTCCTTGAAAGACGCAAAGTAGGCGGCCTCTGCTTCGGCGGGCGGAATGTTTCCGATCGGCTCGAGGATGCTTCGATTGTTGAACCAGTCGACCCATTCGAGGGTGGCGTATTCGACGGCCTCCATGGATTTCCACGGGCCTCGCCGCCAGATGACCTCCGCCTTGTCCGTTGATCGTCTCGGCGAGAGCGTTGTCGTAGCTGTCGCCGGGGCTGCCGACTGAGGGCTCGATGCCGGCCTCGGCGAGACGCTCGGTGTATTTGATCGACAGATACTGGCTGCCGCGATCGGAGTGATGCACGAGGCCGCGTTCGCGCGCCGCCTTGATCGCCTGTCGCGCCAGGTCCAGCGCTTGGAGCGCGACCTCGGCGTCACCGCAGAAACGCTCGCCCTGTTCGTCCGGTTCTGGCTGACGATCACGCCGCCTTTGCCGAACGATGCTCAGGCGTCAGCACAGGCCAAAGGGCGGGAGCGCTATGAGGGCTTCATCGAGACGCTGGGGAGGCGCCTGCAGAAGGGGCAGAGCTTCTTGAGGGAGATACCGGACGATATCAGCGGGGTCGACGCACAAGATAGCTAAGGTACCGTTCGGAAAAGCTTATCCCAGGCGTTCAAGAAGCGTTCGGTAATCCTCAATGCCATGCTCTCGCATCGCCTCAATGGCTTCGACGCGAGTCCTTCGACCCAATTCAGTATCCTCGACGAAGCGCGTGCCCCTCAGTGCGGCGACATGAGCTGTATCCAGCCCATGGTATTCGGCGCCGGCAATGACGGTCGCGAGGTACCAATCGAAAGGCCGTAGTGTGTGGTCCAACGAGGTGCCAAGATAGCTGCTCGCCGGAACGGTGCTTCCCTCGATGGCGAAAGTGTCCTCGCGCCGGTAGCCAGATCCTACCCCCTCGTACCGGTCCAACAGCTCTCGTTC
>CAYTVQ010000366.1:0-2118 GCA_964441615.1 uncultured Caulobacterales bacterium
TCTGCGCCTTCGTCGCCTTCAGCCTTCAGCACACGGAGGCGATGGCGCGCCATCTCCTCGGACGCGAGTGGATCGCCGTCGCGCTCATCGCCGTCGCGGGCCTCGGCCTTTATGGCGCTCTCTCGCTCGCCCTTGGCGCTGTGAGGCTCAGCGACTACAAGGCCTACGCCCGCCGGCGGCAGAGTCTTTGAGCAAGGAATCCGACCCATGACATATGGCGGTCCCAAACGGGTGCTCTCGGGCATTCAGCCCTCGGGCGACATGCATCTTGGCAATTATCTCGGCGCCATCCGCAAATTCGTCGAGCTCCAGCGCCAGACGGAATGCTTCTTCTGCGTGGTCGACATGCATGCGATCACGGTCTGGCAGGACCCGAAGAAGCTCAAGGAGCAGACCTTCCACATCGCCGCTTCCTATATCGCGGCCGGAGTGGACCCGAAGCAGGCGGCGATCTTTCACCAGTCCGGCGTTCACGCGCATGCCGAACTCGCCTGGATCTTCAACTGCGTCGCGCGGCTCGGCTGGCTCGACCGCATGACGCAGTTCAAGGACAAGGCGGGCAAGGACAAGGAGCGCGCCTCGGTCGGGCTCTACACCTATCCGGTGCTGATGGCCGCCGACATTCTCGTCTACAAGGCGACGCATGTGCCGGTCGGCGAGGATCAGAAGCAGCATCTCGAACTCTGCCGCGACATCGCCGGCAAGTTCAACCGCGATTTCGATAGACCGGATTTCTTCCCGCTGACCGAGCCGCTCATCAAGGGACCTGGCGCGCGCATCATGTCCTTGCGCGACGGGACGGCCAAAATGTCGAAATCTGACCCGTCCGATCAGGCGACGATCTATCTGAAAGACTCGCCCGACGACATTGCGAAGAAAATCAAGCGGGCAAAGACAGACCCCGAGCCGCTGCCCTCGGAGCCGGCGGGACTCGAGAACAGGCCCGAGGCCGCCAATCTCGTCGGCATCTACGCCGCGCTCTCGGGCAAGAGCGACGAGGACATCCTCAAGGAGTTCGGCGGCAAGGGCTTCGGCGCTTTCAAGCCGGCGCTCGCCGATCTTGTCGCGTCGAAGCTCGGCCCCGTCGGCGCGGAACTGAAGCGCCTCGAGGCCGATCCCGCTTTCCTCGAAAAGACCCTGAAGGCTGGCGCGGAAAAAGCCGCCGCCGTCGCCGACAGGGTCGTCGCCGAAGTCAAGGACATCGTCGGCTTCATCCGCTGACGCGGACCGCGGTCAGAACGTCGCGGAGAACAGCGGCTGGTCGGGGCCGAAGCCGGCGCGCTTCATGCCGTCGCCGTTCCAGGCGAAGGCGATGGCGCCGTCGCGGCTGACGGCGATGACGCCGCCGACGCCGCCGAGCCGCGCGACGTCCTTGATGAGGCCGGCGGCCGCAGTCGAAAGATCGGCCCCCTGATAGCGCACGCGGCTCGCCACATCCTGGGCCCCGCCGGCCAGAATGAAGTATTCGCCATAGCCGGTGCAGGAGGCGGCGACATATTCGTCCGCCCACGTCCCGGCGCCGATCAGCGGCGTGTCGCCGACGCGGCCCTCGAGCTTGCCGAAAACGCCCCCGGTCGAGGTCGCCGCCGCAAGACGCCCGGAAGCATCGAGCGCGACGGCGCCCACCGTGCCATGCGCGGGCAGCTCCTCGCGCGTCGTTTCTTCCGGGAGGACGCCGATCGGCACGGTGTAGTAGCTTTTCGGATTGGCGACGAATTCGAGCCCGCGGCTCTTGCAGAAATTCTCGGCGCCCCGGCCGGCGAGAAGGACATGGGGCGTCGCTTCCATCACCGCGCGCGCGCCGCGGATCGGCGAAACGATGTCGGCGACGGCGGCGATGGCGCCGGCGCGGCGCTCGGCGGCGCCGCCTTCGCTGGGCAGACCCCCGACCATCATCGAGGCGTCGAGTTCGGCGTAGCCCGCCTTGTTCGGGGCCGAGCCGCGGCCGGCGATGTAGAAGCCCGAGGCTTCCATCTCGACGACCAGGGCCTCGACGACATCGACCGCCGGCGCGCCTGCGTTCAGCATCGCTTCGCCGCGTCCGGCGAGGTCAAGCAGATGCGCGTCGGCTTTCTCATAGTCGCGCCCGGCCTTGGCGAGCGCGCCGCCGTGAATCGC
>CAYTVQ010000367.1:0-2114 GCA_964441615.1 uncultured Caulobacterales bacterium
TGCGCTCGGCACGGATGGGATAGAACTCTCGCCGCGTACGAGGAGCAATGACCGACAGCGCACCGCCACGCGCCGCTCGCCGGATCGATGCGCACGGCGACGATCTTGTCAGGCGTTTCCTTCGCAACATCCTCAATGTTCATGCCGCCCTCGGTCGAAGCGATGATCGCGATGCGGCCCGCGCGTCGATCGACGAGAAGCGAGAGATAGAACTCCCTGGCGATATCGGCGCCGTCCTCAATGTAGATGCGGTTGACCTGCTTTCCGGCGGGACCTGTCTGCTTGGTGACTAGCGTCGCCCCAAGCATGCGCCGCGCCTCGTCGGCCGCCTCGGAAGCGGATCTTGCGATGCGTACGCCGCCCTTCGCACCGGCGGATGTCTCCTTGAACGTCCCCTTGCCGCGGCCGCCCGCGTGTATCTGCGACTTCACCACCCAGACCGGACCCGGCAGCGCCTTGGCCGCGCTTTCCGCTTCGGCCGCCGCGAACACGACACGACCCTCCGCAATCGGGACGCCAAAGTCCTTGAGGACGCGCTTGGCCTGGTATTCGTGAATGTTCATCGGCGGCTCCGGGAGACAGCGTTGGGCGGCTAGGCATTAGGCAAGAGAGGCCCGAATTGGCAATGGGCCCTACAGCTTCCTCAACACTGCTATCGTCTGTCCGAGAGGGTTGGCGGCAATCAGCTCCAGCCGGTCACCGCCTCTTGATGCAGCGAAAATTATGGCTGAAATGATGGCTTTTCGAAGCGCCTCAGGTCCTTCCGAGCGCGATGCGCCGACAGGCCCCGAGAAAGCTCCTCAGGTTGGCGATCAGGCCGCCAGACGCCGCTGCTGCGGCCAGCCTGTAGCCGCGGAAGTCAGGAACCGGGCGCAGCATAACTGCAAGTGCCAGGAGACGGGACAGGGCAAGACGCTTTTTCTTGAGCTGCCCTGGCTGCATGGCGGCGATGTCTTCAACCCGGGCCGGCCTGATCTCGATCGCGCCTGCCGCCTCGGCAGCAGCGACCAACGCCGCGCCCCGTCTTGTCCGCGCCAGGACGAGGCTGACGCCGTCGCGCTCCTCGAACAGCGGATAGCCCCTCTCGTCGCATTCCCAAGCGTCGGCGCAGACGACATCCGCCGCGCCTCCGGTTCCATCGGGGCATATCTTGCAGCGGAACTGCAGGTGCTTGCTGAGAATATCTCCCCAGCTTTGCTCATAGGTCAGTGAGCGGAACGTCCCGTCCTTGAGAACCGCCGTCGCCTTGCCCGGCCAGCCGTCGCCGCGATACCGAAACTGCGCAATTTCGTCCGGCCGGCACCCCATCCTGGCCAGCACGGCCTCGGCGCCCTTAAGGCTCGGAACGCCCGCACAGAAAAAGGAAATCATGTAGGGAACGAGATGCTTGATGCGGGAATCGCGCTCCGCCATGGCCCGCAGCGCCGCGACGTCGCAAGGCTTTCCGACGAAGGCGAACGCCTCGCCGCGCGCGAGATGCGTTTCGATGCCGGCCAGCGGCGAGGACGGCGCATAGCGTGAGCCAGCAGCCTCAAACACCGACCGCGCATCGGCGCTGACGCGGGTTCGGTTGGCGTAGGGCGCGACATCGTCAGCCTCGGTTTGCACCACGAATTTGACGGCGCGGCTGCGCAGGAGATGGATCAGCAGAGCGGAAAGCACTCCGCCGGATGAAGCGTTGCGACGCAAAGATTCGTCGCGCGCGGCGCCCTTCCAGAGACCGGCGACGGGCCCCCAGAACGGGCGGTCATCCACTTCGGCCCGCGGCTGCGTCATGCCGCGGCCAGGGCAAACTGCTGCAAAGGCCTGCTCTTCCTCGGCAGTGAGCGCCGCGGATTGGCGCGGCCGGTGGAACCCGTCGGCCGAGATCTCGAGCTTGAACTTCTCCGTCGCCAATGCGGCGCAGGCGCCACAGCCGGCGCAGCTGTTCGCGGCCTCGACCTTAGCAAGGGTCGCGGAGATCATGCGGCCCTGCGCGCCTGCGGCAGCCGCGCGATGAGCGCGGCCAGGGCATCTTCATAACGATCGAGCCGGGCAAACCCTCGCCCGAGAGCCAGATCTGACTCCCGTCGCAGCGCCTCGCGGCCTTCATAGGCGCGATCGAGCTTGGCTAC
>CAYTVQ010000368.1:0-2105 GCA_964441615.1 uncultured Caulobacterales bacterium
CTCGGTGCCCCCTCAGGGCGGCCGCAAACACCCGCAGCAGGAGTTTCTGCAGGTCGATACGACCAACATCCTTTTCATCTGCGGCGGCGCCTTCGCCGGTCTCGAAAAACTCATCGCGTCGCGTCAAATCGGCACGTCGATCGGCTTCAATGCGACCGTGAAGGCGCCCGACGATCGCCGCGTGGGCGCCGTCTTGCGGACGGTCGAGCCCGAGGACCTTCTGAAGTTTGGCCTGATTCCCGAGTTCATCGGGCGCCTGCCCGTAATCGCAACGCTCGAGGATCTCGACGAGGCGGCCCTCATCCAGATCCTCACCCAGCCCAAAAACGCTCTCCTCAAGCAGTATCAGCGCCTTTTCGAGATGGAGGATGTGAAGCTCACCTTCACCGAGGACGCGCGCAACGCCGTGGCGCGGAAGGCGATCGCCCGCAAGACCGGCGCACGGGGCCTTCGCTCAATCATGGAGGGCATCCTCCTTGATTCAATGTTCGAGCTCCCGACCCTGAATGGCGTCGCCGAAGTGGTGGTGAACGCCGAAGTTGTCGAAGGCAACGCCAAGCCGCTCCATATCTACGAGCAGCGCGGGGTCAAGGACCTGGAAGCAGAACCCGCGAGCGCCTAGCTGACCTTCACGTCGCGGCGCCTCGACCTCTCGGGTCGATGCCTTCTCTCTTGCGCCGCCGGCCCGGAAAGGGACCCGCCGGACTGGCCGGTCGGGAGCCTGCCGGCAAGCGCAAGGCACGAGCGCCGTCCTGTGGCTAACAGCAGTCATCCATAGCGCGCGTTCCAGGGGAGGCTTGAATCCGGCGGCCGGAGCGCCACATGATGGTCGCGTTCGCCGCCGCCACATTGCGACGGCTGTCCATCTTTGCGGCATCGGGCGCCCTCCTGATCTCCGTCGGACGGGCGGCTATCGTCAAAAACTTAAGGGACGGACGCGACAACCGGTAAGGCGCTCGCAAGGGGCCTTTCGCAATTTGAGGTTTAAGTCATGGCTGACAGCAAGGCCGATATCGCCGCCTATCCCGTCCTTCCCCTTCGCGACATCGTCGTATTTCCGAGCATGGTGGTGCCGCTGTTCGTCGGCCGTGAGAAATCCGTCAAGGCGCTCGAGAATGTCATGGAGAACGAGCGCAAGATACTTCTCGTCGCGCAGAAGGACGCAAGCGCGAATGATCCGAAACCGGAAGAGATATTCGACATTGGTGTCGTCGCCTCGGTGCTGCAACTCCTGAAGCTTCCGGACGGCACGGTAAAGGTGCTGGTCGAGGGGGAAACCCGCGCCAAGATTGTGCGCTATACGAAGACCGATTCCTACTTTGAAGCCGAGGCCGAGATTCCGCCGGTCAAGCCAGCAGACAAGAGCGAACTTGAGGCGTTGACGCGCTCCGTGATTACCCAGTTCGAGGCCTATGTGAAACTGAACCGGCGCGTGCCGCCGGAAGTCATCGTCTCCATCGGCCAGATCGAGGACCCCTCGCGCCTCGCCGATACCGTCGCCTCGCATTTGAACATCAAGGTCAGCGAAAAGCAGGAGCTGCTCGAAACTGTAGGCGTTGCAGAGCGGCTCGAGCGCGTCTACGCCCTCATGGAGGGCGAGATTAGCGTTCTTAACGTCGAGAAGAAGATCCGCAATCGCGTCAAGCGTCAGATGGAGAAGACGCAACGGGAGTATTATCTCAACGAGCAGATGAAAGCGATCCAGAAGGAGCTTGGCGAGGGCGACGACGGGCGCGATGAAATTGCTGAACTCGAAGAAAAGATCGCAAAGACCAAGCTCTCAAAAGAAGCGAGGGCGAAGGCCGAGGCGGAAGTGAAAAAGCTCCGCCAGATGTCGCCGATGAGCGCCGAATCGACGGTCGTTCGCAACTATCTCGACTGGCTCTTGTCCATTCCCTGGCAGAACCGCTCGAAGATCAAGACCGACATCAAGGAGGCGGAGGCCGTCCTGGAGGCGGACCACTACGGCCTCGAGAAGGTCAAGGAGCGCATCCTCGAATACCTCGCCGTGCAGAAGCGTATGGGCAAGATGAAGGGGCCGATTCTCTGTCTCGTCGGCCCGCCCGGCGTCGGCAAGACTTCGCTCGGGAAATCGATTGCAACTG
>CAYTVQ010000369.1:0-2103 GCA_964441615.1 uncultured Caulobacterales bacterium
GATCGGCGCCGGCGGCGCGCCGAGCCAGGCGATTGGCCGGCCCGTCAGCGACATTTCAAGGGCTGAGCGGATTTCGGCTCTCCGACGGTAATCACCGACATGCGCAGGCGGTTGCTTGAGGATTCGACGCGGCTTGGCGGGCGCCCGGCGGGTCGCCGTCAACCATTCGACGCCAGAAACTCGATGGCGCGTTCGATGCGTGCTGCGCTGTAGTCGACGGCCTCGCGGCCGAGTTCGATCAGTTCCTCGGCGCGGTCGAAGTCGAGAAGCTGGATGTGGCCGACCTGCGGCGTGACCAGCACGTCCGGCGGATCGCCGGCGAGGCGCGCGCGAGTGATGCGGTCCATGACGATGTTGAACGAGGCGAGCATTGTCGTGCCGAGCCCCGGCGCGCCGCCGGAAGGCGTGAACAGCTTCTTCAGCATCAGTTTTTCGGCGATATCCCCGCGCGAAACGGCTTCGAGCTGTCGGCCTGAGGCCGCAGTCTGCTCCAGCCGCTCCTTGCGCCCGCCGAGCCGGCCGAGCGCGTCGCCATGAAGGCCCACGGCGACAACCACCCGCGCGCCGAGTGCGCGGCACGCCGAGACGGGCAGGGGGTTCACGAGCGCGCCGTCGATCAGCCAGCGTCCGCCGATCGCGCGGGGCGGGAAAACGCCCGGCAGCGCATAGGCCGCCTCGATGGCGTCGGCGAGCGTCCCTTCGCGCAGCCAGATCTCGTGGCCGGTTGCGAGTTCGGCGGTGATGGCGACAAACTCCGCAGGCAGATTTTCTATGCGCGCGCCGCCGATGAACTTCTCCATATGTGTCTTGAGCTTGGCTCCGCCCATCAGCCCCGAGCCGTTCAGCATCAGGTCGAAATAGCTCAGCATACGGCGCTTGGTGAGCCCGCGCGCCCAGGCCTCCAGCGCTTCGAGCTGGCCGGCGAGCCAGAAACCGCCGGCGAGCGCGCCGACCGACGTGCCGCAAACAATGTCCGGCTTGAATCCCTGTTCCTGGAGCCGCTTGAGGACTCCAATATGAGCCCAGCCGCGCGCGACACCCCCGCCGAGCGCAAGCCCGATGCGCGCTTTGGCCGGTGCGGGCGCAGGCCTGATAGGCGAAGCTGCTTTCACGGGATTCCCTCCCTTGTGGGCCAATCTGGACGCCGGTCCTTGAGGATTCGTTCAAGATCCGCCCAGCGGAGCCTGCCGCGGCTGTGGATATAATTCGCTTTTTCCGGGAAAAGGCCGCTTGAATTTCGCCGAACGCCCTTATAGATAGAAGGTTCCAGCGCTTTTCGAGTCTGCTAGCCGGGCGTAACCCGGCGACGCGCGTTTTGGCGGTGTTTTCGCTATTTTCGAGCGTCTCGATTTGAGTCGCCCGAAGCTCGAAAAAAAGTCTGAAGAAGCGTTGACAGGGAGGAGCGGCGTCGCTAAATCCGCGCCTCCACCGACGCGGCCGAGGCGGCCGCCGGGGACTTCGCGAGAGGTTCCAGGGGCGGCTTCGGGAGTGTCGGTTTTTTGTCGGCTTGGTTTGGCGGCGAAGGCCGTCGGTCCAAATCGGCGGGCTCTTTGACAATTGAATATTGAGGAAGAGAAACGTGGGCGGCGACGTCCCAGCGGAACCTTACGGCCGCAGCAAAAGCTGCGGGCGCAAGAGTTCGAACTGGATCCGTCATTGCTGACGTTTTTCAATAAGCTAAACCAATTCTTCGTTCATTCGGAGAGTTTGGTTTTGCGACGAACGTCAGTAGTGATGAGCTGTCGGAATTCCCTTCCGACACGGATCCCAAACTCAACTTGAGAGTTTGATCCTGGCTCAGGACGAACGCTGGCGGCAGGCTTAACACATGCAAGTCGAACGCCCCGCAAGGGGAGTGGCAGACGGGTGAGTAACGCGTGGGAACGTGCCTTTCGGTTCGGAACAACTGAGGGAAACTTCAGCTAAAACCGGATACGCCCTGAGGGGGAAAGTTTACGCCGAAAGATCGGCCCGCGTCAGATTAGGTAGTTGGTGGGGTAAAGGCCTACCAAGCCGATGATCTGTAGGTGGTCTGAGAGGATGATCACCCACACTGGGACTGAGACACGGCCCAGACTCCTACGGGAGGCAGCAGTGGGGAAT
>CAYTVQ010000370.1:0-2102 GCA_964441615.1 uncultured Caulobacterales bacterium
TATCAATCGGTGCAAAATGCTTTCCACATCTTCACCCACATAGCCGGCTTCCGTGAGCGTCGTCGCGTCCGCCATGGTGAAAGGTACATCGAGTATGCGCGCAAGCGTCTGGGCGAGCAGCGTCTTGCCGGAGCCCGTCGGTCCAATCAGCAAAATATTGGACTTGGCGAGTTCGACGTCGTTGTTCTTCTGTGCATGGTTGAGGCGCTTGTAGTGATTGTGGACAGCCACCGAAAGCACGCGCTTGGCGTGGGACTGACCGATGACGTAATCGTCGAGCACTTTGTGGATGGTCTGCGGGCTTGGCACGCCGTCGCCGGCCTTCACCAGCGAGGACTTCGATTCCTCGCGGATTATGTCCATGCACAGTTCGACGCACTCGTCGCAGATGAACACGGTCGGCCCGGCGATGAGCTTCCTCACCTCATGCTGGCTTTTCCCGCAAAACGAGCAGTAAAGGGTGTTCTTGCCGTCCCCGCCGGATTTGCCGCCTACCTTGCTCACGCTACACTCCTCTTCGGCGCTTCGGACACCGGCGCCCGTAAACCCGGTCTAACGAGGCGTCCCCTCCAGACCATTAGGACCCTGTTGCGGCCGGGTCCCTCTCTCGCCGCCCAATGCCCGCCCGATCGACAAATCGACAAGCTGCAGGAAGGGCGCCATGGTCTCGGACCGTTGGCCGATCACGCATTCGACCATAATCCAGCCGGCCGGATCAAGCGCTCCGCCCCCAGCAAGGGCGTTAATGATTCACGATTCAGTTGGCGGGGCCCGCTCCGTCAAAACCTGGTCGATCAGCCCGAAATCGACCGCTTCCTCGGGGGTCAGGAAATGGTCGCGATCGAGCGTTCTCTCAATAACTTCATATGGTTGGCCGGTATGCTCCACATAGATTTCGTTAAGCCGGCGCTTCATCTTGATGATGTCCTGGGCGTGGCGCTCAATGTCGGAGGCCTGGCCCTGGAATCCGCCCGAAGGCTGGTGAACCATGATCCGGGAATTGGGGAGCGAAAATCTCAGTCCTTTCTGACCTGCGGTCAGGAGGAGCGATCCCATCGAGGCGGCCATCCCGATGCACATGGTCGAAACGGCCGGGCGGATGTATTTCATCGTGTCGTACATTGCGAGGCCCGCTGAGACCGACCCGCCAGGCGAATTGATATAGAAGGAAATCTCCTTTTTGGGGTTCTCGGCCTCCAGAAACAGAAGCTGGGCGACGACGAGGGTCGAGACCTGGTCGTGGACCGGTCCGGCGAGGAAGATGATCCGTTCTTTCAGGAGCCGGGAATAGATGTCGTAAGCACGCTCGCCGCGGCTCGACTGTTCGACGACCATCGGCACCAGCGTGTTCATGTAGATTTCTTGGGGGTCTCTCATGTGTCTTTCCCGATTCGTGCAGCCCGGGCATCACCTAGCGGCGTTTCCCGTTCTATGGGTTAATATGGTGTTACCGACGCCATAGACCATACCCTCTCGCGACCATCCTAACGCCCTCGCGCTTAAGGGGGGGTTATCCTGCGCGTTCGGGGGCGAAAAGCTGGGCGTCGGCGGGGGCAGGTCACCCAAGCCGGACCTCTTGGAGAGCCTCTTCGCGCGACCTTGGATCCGCCGCGTCACGCCGGAATTCCGGCAGTTATCAGTCAAGAGACGAGGGATTATTCCTCGCCTGGCTCCTTCATGAGCTCTTCCTTCGAGACCTTCTTGTCGGTCACGACGGCCCTGGCGACGATATGATCGACGACCTTTTCCTCGAAAAGCGGCGCGCGGATCTGGGCGACTGCGCCCGGGTTCTGCTGATAGAATTTCAGAACCTGTTGGGGCGTCACTTTTTGACCCTGCAGCGAGAGAATCTGGGCCTCGCGCAGCGCCTGCTGCTGGATGGCGCGCTGCAAGTCTTCATTCGGCACCTGGACCTGCGCGCGCTTTCCGATCTCGGCCAGCACAAGGCCCAACCGGACGCGGCGCTCGGCGATCCCGCGATATTCCCTCTGGAGGTCCTCCTCGGATTTATCCTTGTCCTCTTCGTCGCGTTCTGAGCCCTCGACCTGCCGCCAGATCGACTCAAACTCGGCCTCGACCATGCCCTTCGGAAGGTCAAACGC
>CAYTVQ010000371.1:0-2083 GCA_964441615.1 uncultured Caulobacterales bacterium
TCGGCGCATCCGCGTCTTCGATCGAGGGATCGACAATCAGGAATTCGGGCGACCGGCTGGCGACCTCGAACGGCAGAATCACGCCGAACAGCGGCTGCGTTTGCGCCTGCGCCGACATGCTCGACAGCAGCTGCGGCCGGCCGGTGTTGGTGTCGATGAAGGTCTGCACCTGACGGCCGCGATCGAGATATTCGCGCACCCGGCGCGACATTTCCCGGTGCGGCTCGACCCACTGGGCCGTCGCCTCGACGGCGACGCCGGCGGCCCTGAGGCCATCAAGCTTCGCCTTGCACCGACGCATGGCCTCGGGGCCGGCGAACACGACCTCGATCCGGTCGCGCAGCACAAGCTGGTCGTCCGTCGACAGTTGCAGTCCGGCTTTGGCCCCTGTAGGGCCCGCGTCCCAGCGCCGTTCCGTCGGACGCCCGCCATTCCACTCGACTCCAGGATCGAGGCGCGTGGCCCACTGGCCCCGCGCGCGATTGAGAAGGCTGGCCAGTGTTGAGCCCGGATGCGCCGCCTGCGCCAGTTCCAGCACCTGCGATTCATAAACCGCCAGGCAGAACTGATCCCCCGCATCGACCTGATCGACGCCGCAGGGGCCGAAAAGCGCCGACATCAGTTTCAGCGAGTCAGTGTCGTACCCCGCCTCGGGGTCGTAGAACGGCACAAGCGCAAAGTCCGCCGTGCCGTTGGTCACCGCAGCGAGCGCCTGCTCCTTGGTGCGGAGCGGTTGCGGCTGCGCGTTCAGGAAATCGACCGGCGCGTTGGCCTTCCGCTGGCTGACCGGATGGCCGCCGGCGTCCGGAACGAGGCCCTGACGGCCCGTTGCGATCTCGCCGTAACGCTGGAGCGCGCGATAACCGAACCCGTATTCTTCGCCGGTGAAGGCGACGCGGACCGGCCGGTTCTCCTTGGCGTTGCCTTTCGCGCGTTTGGAAGCCTGCAGGTCGCTGCGCGCCTCTTCAAAGCCCGGGGCCTCGAAGCTCCGGCCGCGGCGCCGTCCGCGCAGAAGATTTTGGTCCCCGCCGTCAGCCATACCGATCCCCACTCTAGGAACGCTGAACTTAACCCGGGCGAGGCGAATCTCAAAGCCCGGTCAAGGCTCCCCGCGCGGGGCAGTGTGGCGCTGCGGCAACGTGAAAAGGGCTGGAAACGCGGACAAGTCGGGGAGACCAGCAGGCGGCTGGATACTGCGCCCGCAGGCGCTAGGCTGAATGTTGCCTCTGAGACCAGGAGCAGTAAGCTGCTTAACGCGCGCCGCCGCGGGGGGGAGCCGGATTGTTTTCGACTAATCGGGTCCTTTTTTGTTTTCGTGCGATCAAGCTGCCTTTTACGGCTTTCCTGGCGTCGCCGGCGCTCCGGATTGTTGAATCCCCACTTGCGAGGCTCTTGGGCCTCGACAGGAGACGCTCGCAAGCCGTTGGCGTTTTGATCTGTGGCGGATTCGCCGCCCTCGGCCTTGGACTGTTGACCGTCAGTTTGTTGGTCTTCGGCGAACATGTCGTCGGGAGCAATGGAAAGTTTGCGTGGTCGGAGTTGGCGGAGCACGTCGAAATACAGCTCGCTGAGATCGCCGGCTGGGCTCAAGGCTTGCTAGATCGACCCTTGTTCGCATCGACGGCGATATTTGGGGCGCTCTCCTACCTTGCCTTGTGTGCGCACCAGCTTGGCAAGGCGCAGCACATGGGTCGCGTCTCATGGCCCGAGCAGGTTGCTGCGGCTGATCGTTCGACCTTCGGCGGGGTCATCATCGGCAATGGCGGAACGGGCAAATCGACACTGGTCGATTATCTCTACCAATCCTACATGCAGTCGCAATTCGTCTTCTTTCGCTCGCGCGACCTGGCTAATCTCGGCGGCGCCGAATTTGTGCTGGAGTATTACAAGTCGCGCGGGGGCGTTGGCGGCGCAATTACGCCATACCGGGTCACCGGTACGACGAGAGCATATCGCGTCGGTTATCGGCGCGAGCTCGTCGATACGCCCGGCCAAGCATGGCGATATGCCTGCGCTGAACCGGCCTGCGACGCGGCGAAGGGTACGTCGTGGAGCAAGCGGATTGCGGAAGCCATGGAGCGGG
>CAYTVQ010000372.1:0-2077 GCA_964441615.1 uncultured Caulobacterales bacterium
TCTCATTCTCGCCGTCGATCACTTCCTCGACATGGGCCGCAGCGCGACCAATGTCGTCGGCAATTCGGTCGCGACCGCCGCCGTGGCCAAATGGGAGGGCCAGCTCCGCGATCCCGCGGTCGATCGCCCGACCATCGAGGAAGCGCTCGAGCCGCGCGTCAAGGCGGCGGAATAGGACGGCGGTCAGGCGGAGCCCTGACGCCGGGTACGGACGATGTTGCAATTCGCCGCCATGCTGCGGCGGGTTCGTTCCCCTTGCCCCCGCCAGGACGTTGCGCCGAGTCTCCGCTGTCGTCCGGGGGAGAGGGGTAGGGGCGAGGGGGCGCGCCGCGCGCTTGGAATTCGCGACGCCCTCACCCCCGCCCCCGCTTCCGCTTCGAAGGGCGGGAGAGGGGAGCGGAGGCGCGTTCCAGGTTGCAAGTGCGGGGGTTTTGGGTTTTCGGGTTTCGGTCTTAGGGTTGCGCGCCGAATCGCCGCCAGCATCCGAGAGCGTATGTCCCCTCCGCCAATCGCCGCCGTCATCCTCGCCGCCGGGCACGGCACGCGCATGAAATCCGCAACGCCCAAGGTCCTGCACGCCATCGGCGGGCGCTCCATGCTCGGCCATGTCATGACGACCGCGGCGCGGCTCTCCCCCCAGCGCCTCGCCGTCGTCATCGGCGCGCAGGCGCCGGAAGTCGGCGAAGCGGCCCGGGCGATCCGCGGCGACGCCGCGGTCGCCGTGCAGGCGCCGCCGCGCGGCACCGGCGACGCCGTGAAGCAGGCGCTGCCGGCGCTTGAGGGCTTCGACGGCGTCGTACTCATCCTCTACGCCGACACCCCGCTGCTGACCGAGAAGACTTTGCGCGCGCTCGCCGATAGGGCGGCGTCCGGCGCCGGAGCGGTTCTCGGCTTTCGTCCGAACGAGCCGGGCGCCTATGGGCGCCTGAAGACCGCGAATGGCGAACTTCTCGCCATCGTCGAGGCCAGGGACGCCGCGCCGGACGAACTCGCCATTCCTCTCTGCAACGCCGGCGCCATGGCGGTCCAGGCCGAACTTCTGCGCAAGCATCTGCCGCGCCTTAAGAACGACAACGCCAGAAGCGAGTTCTATCTCACCGACATCGTCGCCATGGCGCGCGCCGGGGGCGGACGCTTCGCGGTCGTCGAGGCGGGCGAAGAGGAGGTGATGGGCGTCAATTCCCGCGTCGAACTCGCGGAGGCGGAAGCCGCGTTCCAGCGCCGCCGCCGCCGCGAGGCGATGGAGAACGGCGCGACGCTGATCGATCCGGATACGGTCTATTTCGCAGCCGACGCCGAGATCGGCGCCGACGTCACGGTCGAGCCCCATGTCTGGCTGGGGCCCGGAACCAGGATCGCCGACGGCGTGCGCATCTGCGCCTTTTCGCATCTCGAAGGCGCGAGCGCGGCGCGCGGCGCCGTCATCGGGCCCTTCGCGCGGCTGCGCCCCGGCGCCGAACTCGCCGAGAA
The DNA here is from genome assembly GCA_964441615.1 of uncultured Caulobacterales bacterium. Taxonomy (GTDB): domain Bacteria; phylum Pseudomonadota; class Alphaproteobacteria; order Caulobacterales; family Parvularculaceae; genus Amphiplicatus. The sequence continues at coordinate 1,471 of CAYTVQ010000372.1, forward strand.
GTCGCGCGTGGGCAATTTTGTGGAGGTCAAGAAGGCGACCATCGGCGAAGGCGCCAAGGTCAATCACCTCACCTATATCGGCGACGCCGATGTGGGCGCGCGCGCCAATATCGGGGCCGGGACCATCACCTGCAACTATGACGGCTTCTCGAAGCATCGCACCGAAATCGGCGAGGGCGCCTTCATCGGCTCGAATTCCGCGCTGGTCGCGCCGGTGAAGATCGGTCGCGGCGCCTATGTCGGCTCGGGCTCGGTCATCACCAAGGCGGTCGAGGACGGGGCGCTGGCGGTCGCGCGCGGCCGTCAGTCCGAAATCAAGGGGTGGGCGGACAGATTCCGCGCCGCGCATGCGGGCAGGAAATCCCATGAGTGACGCGATGAAGCGGATGGCTGCGGAAGCGGCGGTGAGGCTGGTCGAGCCCGGCATGACGCTCGGGCTCGGCACCGGCTCGACGGCGGCGCACTTCATCGCGGCGCTCGGCGAACGCGTGCGCGCCGGCCTCGATGTCGCGGGCGCGCCGACTTCGGAGGCGACGCGCCGCCTCGCCGAAGCGGCCGGGATCGAGATCGTCGAGCCCGACGAGACGACATCGATCGACCTCGCCGT
>CAYTVQ010000373.1:0-2057 GCA_964441615.1 uncultured Caulobacterales bacterium
CGCTCAACAAGCTTCCTGCCGACTTTGCTTCTGCGAATGTCTTTTCAGCCTCTTTTGTTTCTTTCTGATGGGCAAGCGCGATCGCCTGGATCTCCATCGCATAGGCCGCCATTCTCGCGTTTGCTTTTTCATTTTCAAGCTTCATCGCTTTGCCGGCATTGTAAGCGGCATCTTCATATTCCTTCCTCAGATCGGCAATGCAGGCAAGGTTAACGTATGCCGGAAGATATCCTTTGTCGAGGCTTTTGGCATGGTTGAAATATTTCTCCGCCTCATCAAGGTGGCGGTTCATCTCCTCGCTCCCAAAGCCCAGTCCTTTCGTTCCTGCCGATTTGCTTCCGGCAGCATCATACAGCCTGCTGCGGTCATCGAGCATCACCGGGTAGGCGAACTGATTTTCCTCTTTATCCTGCATGCCGATAGCCATGAGCAGATGAGTGACGCCAAGGTTGTTGAATATCTCGCGGCTGGTATATTTTTCATCAATAATCTTCTCAAAACATTCTGAAGATTTTCCAAGCAAGTATTGTTTGTAGTCGCCATCTTCCACCGTTGAGAGAATGCTCAGCAGCTTGCCCGCCTCGAAAACGGGGATGAGCCGCTTCACCCGTTCCTCCGATAATTCGGCTATTTTCTTCCGCTCGCCCAGTGAGGGATAACCCGGCAGTTCAGCCGGCAGCTCAAACTCCGTGTAGATGCTTTCGAACAGCGAAGCCGACAAGCCGAGGGTGTTGTATCCCGCCACATAGGCGTAAAACATGCCGAACTCATCTGCCTGCGATTCAAAGACACCCATTTCTTTCACGACTTTAAACGTGCTGCCCATCTTTTTGCCCCACTCCGCATCGGCATAAGCAGAGCCGTATTCCTTCGCCCAAAAATGATTTTGATAATGATGCGCCAGCTCGTGGCCGATCACCAGCGCCATCGCGTTGAGCGAGTCTGCGCCCATTTTGCGGCACGTCTCGATGAACTTGCTGCCCACGTGAATTTCACCGTTGGGCTTTATCTCAGCCGTAAGCGTGGCGCTGTTTCTGAAAACGATGGCCGGAGCCGGTGGATCGAGCCTGCCGATGGCGTTGATGATGTTGTCGTAAACATTGCGGCATGAGGAAAACTCGGTAGCTGATGAAGGCAGGGACGGAAAAAGTGCCAACAACAGCAGCGCCAACGGAATGGACCAGGAAAATTTCCTCATACTGAGCGAAGCGAAGCATCCCCAGGGGTTTAAACCGTGAAGACGCTTCGCTGCGCAAAGGCTCCGCTCAGAATGATAATTTACAGAATGAATGTTCAGCACACTATTCGAATTACAATGTTTCCTCGGAAATAATATAAAATGCAGCTATTACTTCACCGCCACCTTTTTTGCCGCCACTTCCTTCAGGGTTTTTTCTGCTGCCGGACTTCCGGGAGTGCTCTTCCGCAGGTCAAGCGTTTTCTCCCCTTTCTTTTTCTTGAATTCTGCGAAACCAAGCGTTGCCTTGCCCGCCTGATATTTCCCGAATTCCCACACGCCCGCCATGTAGCCGCTGCCGGTAATTTCAATGCCGTAGCCATCCTGCAAGCCCTTGCGGAACTCCCCGATGAAATAGGAACCTTCCGGGAAATATATTTTTCCGACCCCATCCATGTTTCCTGCGAGCCATGAGCCTTCATACTTTATTCCGTTGCTCCACGTGTAAGTGCCGTAGCCATCGCGGTAGCCACCTTTGAAATATCCGGAGTAAGAATCACCGGTGTCATACCGCATCGAGCCTTGCCCGTCATTGCAATCGCCTTCCATGCAGGTGTTGACGCCCGCTCCCATCTTGGGCTTCAGGCTGCCCACCCCGAGCTTGCTTTGGGTGGCGGTGCTTTTTGCAGCAAACCCCAGCCCGCCCGATTCCATGAATACTCCGAAAAGCCATTCGCCAGCGATATATCCGTCAATGCCGTATTCGAGGCCGTAGCCGTTTTGCATGTCGAAGTCAAACTCACCGATATAAACATACCCATCGGTGTAATGCAGCTTGCCAAAGCCGCTCACCTGGTCAGCGAGCCAGGTGGCGGTGATT
>CAYTVQ010000374.1:0-2048 GCA_964441615.1 uncultured Caulobacterales bacterium
ATCAACGCGCAGGGCGAGGACGTGGTCGCCGGCATCAGAACGCCGCAGGCGCTGACGAAACGCGCCCGCGAAAAAATGGGCGAAACGGCGCCCTCCATGGAAGAGGCGATGCCCGGCGCCTACACGGAACTCGTCGCCATCTTCGACAAGCTCGAAAAGCATTATCGCGACATGCAGGACATCGAGTTCACGGTCCAGGACGGCAAGCTCTGGATGCTCCAGACCCGCAACGGCAAGCGCACGGCTAAGGCGGCGCTGAAGATCGCGGTCGATCTGAAGCGCCAAGGCCTTATCACGGAAGAGGAAGCGGTGCTGCGCATCGACGCCCATTCGCTCGACCAGCTTCTGCACCCGCAACTCGACCCCAAGGCGGAGCGCGATCTCATCCTGACAGGACTTCCCGCCTCGCCGGGGGCGGCATCGGGGGAGGTCGTCTTCTCCGCCGACGAGGCCGAGCGCCTCGCTCAGGAGGGGCGCAAGGTCATCCTCGTGCGCGTTGAAACGAGCCCCGAAGACATTCACGGCATGCACGCCGCCGTCGGCATCATCACGGCGCGGGGCGGCATGACCAGCCACGCCGCTGTCGTCGCGCGCGGCATGGGGCGGCCATGCGTCTGCGGCGCTGGCGACGTGAAGATCGCCGCCGACGGAACCCATTTCACCGTGTCCGGCCGCAAGGTGAAGAAGGGCGAGATGGTCACGATCGACGGCGCCGCTGGCGCCGTCTATGCGGGCGCGGTTGCGACCGTCGAGCCCGAACTCTCCGGCGATTTCGCCGAACTCATGAGTTTCGCCGACAAGCATCGCCGCATGAGGGTGCGCGCCAATGCCGAGACGCCCCTCGACGCGCGAACGGCCCGCGGCTTCGGCGCCGAAGGCATCGGCCTGTGCCGCACCGAGCACATGTTCTTCGATCTCGAGCGCATCGTCGCGGTGCGCGAGATGATCCTCGCGGACACGCTCGAAGGCCGCAAGGCGGCGCTCGCCAAGCTCCTTCCCATGCAGCGCGGCGACTTCGAGGAATTGTTCACGGTCATGCGGGGCCTTCCCGTAACCGTGCGCCTGCTCGACCCCCCTCTGCATGAATTCCTCCCCCACTCGGACGAGGAGATCGACGAGGTCGCGAAATCGTCGGGCATGGATGCGGCCAAGCTCAAGGACCGCGCCCACAAGCTCCATGAATTCAATCCCATGCTCGGCCATCGCGGCTGCCGGCTCGGCGTCTCCTACCCGGAGATCTACGAAATGCAGGCCCGCGCCATCATGGAGGCCGCGGTCAGCGTCGCGAGGAAAACGGGCGACAAGGTGACGCCCGAAATCATGATCCCGCTCGTCGCCTCGCGCGAGGAGCTGAAGCTCCTCAAGGCGAAAGTGGATGCAGTGGCGAGGGACGTGCTCAGGGACGCCAAGACGGATCTCGACTATCTCGTCGGGACCATGATCGAACTGCCGCGGGCGGCCTTGACCGCCGATCGGATCGCCGAGGAGGCGCTCTTCTTCTCCTTTGGCACCAACGACCTGACGCAGACCACGTTCGGCCTCTCGCGCGACGACTCGGCCTCGTTCCTGCCCGATTACCTCCGCCAGAACCTCATGGAGCGCGACCCCTTCGTGACGCTGGACCGCGACGGGGTCGGGGCCCTGATCGAAATTGCCGCCAAAAAGGGGCGCTCGACCCGGCCAAACCTTAAGCTCGGCATCTGCGGCGAGCATGGCGGCGACCCGGACTCGATCGATTTCGTCGAGGGCGTCGGGCTCGATTATGTCTCCTGCTCGCCCTACCGGACGCCCATTGCGCGTCTTGCTGCAGCGCAATCAAGCCTGAGGCGAAAATCGCGGGGGGGCGGGAAAAAGAGCTGACCGGGGTTCGGTTGAAATCAAAAAAGTTGTTTATTTTCAGATAATTATGCGGAAGGTTCCAAACCTTAACAAATGCTTAACGCCTGAAATTTTAATTTGCCGCAAGGCGTTTGGGCTGCCATAGTTCCGGTCGGACGCGCGGTAGGAGAAGTACATCGCCGCGTCTTTTGCTACTCTGGGGGAACCCC
>CAYTVQ010000375.1:0-2030 GCA_964441615.1 uncultured Caulobacterales bacterium
GAGGAGTTCGCGCGCCATTCGCCGAAGGACGCGGAGGCCCTGCCGCGCTACTATGAAGCGATCGACAAGGCGGCCGACGTCCTGCGCCGTCTGGTGCTCGACATTCCGCCCAATATCGGGGGCGGCTTTGGCGATCTCATCCGCGCCGCCAAGACCGGCGCGCCAATCGCGCGACTGAAGCCCGCCGAGCAGCGCCTGATCGCCGATCTCTTCACCAAGTCGGCGGCCGAGTTCCTCAAGGGCTATTTCGAGCACCCGGCGATCATCGGCGCCTTCGCCTTTGACGGCATTGTCGGCGCCTATGCCTCGCCCGAAACGCCGGGCACGGCCTATGTGCTGCTGCATCACGCCTTCGGCGAGGTCAACGGCAAGAAGGGGCGCTGGGGCCACGCCATCGGCGGCATGGGCGCGATCACGGAAGCGATGAAGCGCGTCGCCGAGGCGCGCGGCGTCGAGATCACGACGCAAATGGGCGTCGCCGAGGTCATCATCGAGGACGGCCGCGCTGCGGGGGTCAAGCTCGAGAACGGCGAGATCGTGCGGGCGCGCGCGGTGGCGGGCAACGTCAATCCGAAACTGCTTCTGACGAAGATGGTCGCGAACGGCGCGCTCGCGCCCGACATGCGCCGGCGCATGGAGAACTACGCCTGCGGCTCCGGCACCTTCCGCATGAATGTGGCGCTGTCGGAACTGCCGGACTTCGACTGCCTCCCCGGCGCTGAGGCCGCCGAGCATCACCGTTCCGGCATCGTGATCGGGCCTTCCGTCCACTATCTCGACAAGGCCTGGCTCGACGCGCGCATTTACGGATGGTCGCGCGAGCCGATCGTCGAAATCCTCCTGCCGTCGACCATGGACGACAGCCTCGCGCCGCCGGGCAAGCATGTCGCGTCGCTCTTCTGCCAGCAGTTCGCGCCCGAGCTTTCCGACGGCCGCACCTGGGACATGTGCCGCGACCTCGCAGCCGAGACCATCATCGACACGGTGACGCGCTACGCGCCGAATTTCCGTCGCTCGATCATTGCGAGACAGATCCATTCGCCGCTCGATCTTGAGCGCAAGTTCGGCCTCGTCGGCGGCGACATCATGCACGGACGGCTTTCGCTCGACCAGATGTTCTCATTCAGGCCGCAAGCGGGGCATGCGGATTATCGCATGCCGATCAAGGGCCTCTATCTCTGCGGCTCGGGCGCGCATCCGGGCGGCGGCGTCACCGGCGCGCCCGGCCACAATGCGGCCAAGGTCATCATCGAGGACTGGAAGCGGCGGCGATTCTAGGGCGCGGGTTTGCGCGGAAACGTCGCGCCAATCAAAAGGCTGGAGCCCGCGCCCTGATTCCGGATCAGGGCGAGAAGCTCCAGCGTCGGCCGGCCGACGGCGTCCGGATTGCGTTTACGGGGCGTCCGCGTCGCACTAGTCTCGATATGTGGGAACAAGGGGAACGCCGATGATGCCGCTCCGCAGAAGACTTCTGAAGACGCTCGCCGCCGTTTCGGCATTCGCGATCGCAAGCTGCGCCTCGACCGGCGGGCCCTTCGGCATTTCCGACGAGCAGGGCCGGGCGCTCGGCGATCAGGAGCATCCGAAGATCGTCGCGGCCTTTGGCGGCGAGATGAACGATCCTGAACTCTTCGCCTATGTCGAGGGCATCACGAAAAAGTTGATGGCGGTGTCGGAGAATCCGGACGAGCCGATCAAGGTGACGCTGCTCGACAGCCCGGTCATCAACGCCATGGCGCTCCCGGGCCACGTCTATGTGACGCGCGGCCTTCTCGCTCTCGGGAATTCGGAAGCCGAACTCGCCGGCGTCATCGGCCACGAGCTCGGCCATATCTACAAGCGCCACACGGCGCGCCGCATCAGCCGCGGCAACATGGCGACCTTGGGCTCGGTGCTGGTCGGCATCCTGACGCGCAATCCCGGCCTCATGCAGACGGCGGGGCAGGCGGCGCAGCTCTACCTCCTCCAGTTCTCGCGCGAGCAGGAATATGAATCCGATCTCGTCGGCGTGCGCCTCCTCGCCGCAGCCG
>CAYTVQ010000376.1:0-2021 GCA_964441615.1 uncultured Caulobacterales bacterium
GCGCGCCTCTTCCGGGGTGCAGTCGATATTGATGGTGAGGCGCATGGGGCTCCGCGGGCTAGGGGATCAAAACGCTTTCGGCAGTCCAGCCATTTTCAGCGTCGCATTAGCGGTGTGCCTCAGCTTGCCGCCCTTATCGACAGGAAAATGTTTGCCGCTAATCGGACTATACCAGATTTCGTGATCGCCCTTGCCGTTTCGGACGAAGCGGCAGCCGGCCTCCTTCAGCAGCACGATCAATTCAGGATAGTACTTCGCGCCCACAGCCGCCCAACCTGTGCTGCAGGACGAACGCTGGAGGAAGCGCGGCCGCTTCCTCATGCAAGGTGGGAAGAATATTCAGTTCGAAGAGCTCCGCGGCGAGTTCGCACGCGCGAACGGCAAGCTCGTCGAGCGACGCCGCCTCGACGACGAGGCCCAGCTCCTCATTTGTCGCCACGTAACCGGCCGGTTCGGAACCTTCCGCCTCAATCCTCTCGACCGCGATGTTGAACACCTTTGTGTAGGCCCGAATGCTCATCGTCTGCCTCGCCAGCGGCCAGATCTTCGATCCTCGGCCGAGTGACAAAGAACACCTTGGCCGGGCTGCCGAATCGTGTCTAGCGCCGCGCGCTTCAACAAACGGTTACACAATAGGGTGCGCCCGATCCCTGCGCAACTTTGAGATAAGGATTTCTTTATGTCTCGTCCGTGGACGGGCCGCCGCAAGCGGCCCGGCCCTACCCGCGGCGGTAGGTGAGCTCGAGGAAGACGTCCTCGAGATCCGCCTCGACCGTGGAGAGGTCTTTCACCTTCACCCCGGCCGCGGAGAGGCGCTCCAGGATGTCGGAGACCTGCGCCCGGCTCGGCCGGTAGGGGATGGCGAGGCGGCCGTCCTTGCGCAGTTCCGCGTCAAAAGGCGCGAGCGGGGGAACCGCGGCCACGGGCTCCAGGGGCGTCACCAGCAGCGTCTTCATGTCGAGCGAGCCGACCAGCTTTTCCGGCGGCTCGCAGGTGACCACGGCGCCGTTGTGGATGATGGCGATGCGGTCGCAGAGCTCCTGCGCCTCTTCGAGGTAGTGCGTGGTCAGGACGATGGTGACGCCCTTCCTGTGCAGCGCGAGGACATAGTCCCAGAGCTGCTTTCGAAGCTCGATATCGACGCCCGCCGTCGGCTCGTCGAGGATGAGGATGGGCGGGGAATGCACCATGGCCTTGGCGACGAGAAGGCGGCGCTTCATGCCGCCCGAAAGCATGCGCACATAGGCGTCGGCCTTGTCGGCGAGCCCAAGGGCCGTGAGGATCTCCATGGTCCGGCGCTCGCGCTTCGGCACGCCATAGAGCCCCGCCTGGATCTCCAGCGCCTCCTTCGGCGTGAAGAAGACGTCCATGTTGATTTCCTGCGGCACGACGCCGATCGCGGCGCGCGCGTCGCGCGGGGCCGTATCGATGTCGAAGCCCCAGACGCTGGCGGTTCCGCCGGTCTTGTTCACGAGGCCCGCAAGGATGTTGATGAAGGTCGATTTGCCGGCGCCGTTGGGCCCCAGCAGTCCGAAGATCGAGCCCTGCGGAATGTCGAGATCGATCCCCTTCAGGGCCTCCTTGGCGGGGGCCTTTTTGGTGGCGGCGTAGGTTTTCTTAAGGCCGCGCGCGGAAATCGCCGGCGGCGGGGACGGGGAAGCAGCGTCGTTCACGAGGGACGGTTTCGGTTTCTTGTGTTCGGGACTAGAAGCTCCCTACACCCGATCGCGAGACCCGAAAACCGACCCGATGAAACACGCCGCCGAGGCCCCGCCGCCGCCCGAAGTCATTTATGTCAAGGAGAAGCGCGTCGCCTGCAACGGCAATGGCGGCGCGCTCGGCCATCCGATCGTCTGGTATTCGCTCGAAAGCGGATCAGCCGAATGCGGCTATTGCGACCGCAAATTCGTCTACGACCCGGCGAAGGCGAAGGGTTAGGGCCCCGATGGGACCCTTTCTGCGCCAGGCCACCTCACCTTTCCGGCCGCAGAAATTTATTCGCCGAGACTCCTACTCTAAAG
>CAYTVQ010000377.1:0-2013 GCA_964441615.1 uncultured Caulobacterales bacterium
ATGGCGCAACAAGATCTATGTCTTCGGCGGCGAATGGTGGATCGACGAGGGCGACGGCGGCGTCTATGCCGATGTCTGGGAATATGATCCGCGTCAGGACAAATGGCGCGCCTGCGCGGCCATGCCGCGCCCGCGGCACGGTCTCGGCGCCGTCGCGCTCGACGACGGCATTTATGTCGTGGGCGGCGCTTCTGGTCCCTCGGAGCAGGGACTCGCGGCCTATTTGGACAGGTTCGTTCCGTGACGCGGGCCGCCCGTTCCCGTCGGCGCATCTAATCACGACCAAACTTCTTTGATGTCGGGAATCCCTTTGGCGCCAAGCGCCCGGCGCCCGCGCGCTTGCCAAGGTGCTCTTTCCAGCCCTCGACCGTCTGCACGCGCCCCGAGCGATCGACCCAGGTGAGGCCCTCCTTCCTGTCGAAGACCTTCGCGTCCGAAAGTCCGCCGCCATGGAATTTCTGCATCTGCACGCCCTTGCCGCGCGCCATTTCCGGAAGCTCGCCTGCTGGAAAGACCAGGAGCTTCTTGTTGTCGCCGACCGAGGCGACCATATCGCCGGCGGCCGGACGGCAGACCGCGGCCTCGGCGCCCTCGGCGAGGTTCAGCACCTGTTTGCCCTTGCGCGTGGTCGCGAGACAGTCCTCCTCTTTCACGAAAAATCCGTGTCCTGACGTAGACGCCACAAGAAGGCGCCGGTCGCCCTGATACAGAAAAGCCGCCGCGACCGACTGGTCGTTGCCGAGGTCGATCATCAGGCGGATCGGCTCGCCATGACCCCGCCCGCCTGGGAGCGCCGAGATATCGAGCGTGTAGAACTTCCCGTCCGTGCCGAACAGCATCAGTCTGTCGGTCGTCATCGCCCTGATCAGGAAGCCTTCCGCGTCGCCCTCCTTGTACTTGATGTCGGAGGCGTCTTCGACATGCCCTTTCATCGTGCGGATCCACCCCTTTTCCGAAAGCACGATGGTGACCGGCTCCTTCTCGATGAGGCTTTCGAGATTGATCTCGGCTTCCACCGGCGCGCCTTCGAAAGTCGTTCGCCGGGCGCCCAATGGCGTCTTTGGGTCGAAAGCCTTGCGCGTTTCCTTCAGCTCGCCGGCGATCTTCTCCCACTGCGCATCGTCGGATTTCAGGAGCGCCTTCAGATCCTTCTCCTCCTTCTTCAGATCGGCGTGCTCGCCTTTGATCTCCATTTCCTCGAGCTTGCGCAGGTTTCTCAGACGCATATTGAGGATCGCTTCAGCCTGCGTCTCGGTGAGTTTGAACTTCGCCATCAGCTCCGCTTTTGGATCGTCTTCATAGCGGATGATGCGGATCACTTCGTCGAGGTTGAGATAGGCGACGAGAAATCCGTCGAGAATCTCCAGGCGCTCCGCAATCTTGCCGAGGCGGAATTTTGTGCGCCGGACAAGCACGTCCTTGCGGTGGTCGAGGAAGGCGCGCAGCACGTCTTTCAGGCCCATGACACGCGGAGCGCCGTCCGCACCAAGCACATTCAGATTGAGCGGGAACCGCGTTTCGAGATCCGTGACCCGGAACACGGCCTCCATCAGCGTCGCCGCATCGGCGTTCTGCGATTTTGGAACGATGACAAGCCGGATGTCCTCGGCGCTCTCGTCGCGCACGTCCTCGAGCATTTGCAGCTTCTTCTGCAGCATCAGCTCGGCGATGCGCTCGACGATCTTGGCCTTCTGTACCTGGTAGGGAATTTCCGTGACGATGATCTGATAGCGGCCGCGTCCGAGGTCTTCGGTCTTCCAGCGCGCGCGCAGACGAAAGCCGCCGCGGCCCGTCGCATAGGCTTCCTCGATCGCTTCCGGCGTCTCGACACACACGCCGCCGGTCGGGAAATCCGGCCCCTTGACGTATTTGAGGAGCGTCGCCGGCCGGGCGTCGGGAGTCTTGATCAGATGCAGGAGCGCATCGATGACCTCGGCCACATTGTGCGGGGGGATCGAGGTCGCCATGCCGACCGCGATGCCCTGCGAGCCGTTGCACAAAAGGTGCGGAAAC
>CAYTVQ010000378.1:0-2010 GCA_964441615.1 uncultured Caulobacterales bacterium
CGTCGCCGGACTGGTTCGGGTGATTTTGTCCGTCCGTCATGATGACGGCGTATTTTCCTGGCGAGTCCGCATTTGATTTTGGAAGAGTGGCCGAACCCCAGAGCCCCTGCCACCGGGGCGACAAGGCGCGCCAACCCCAGGCCATGCCTTCATATGTGCTCGTGCCGTGGCCGGCGCAGAGCGAATTGACGAAGGGTTGAATGTCGGATCGGCGCGGGCTTAGCCCGATGGCGCGCGGAACCGGGCAAACCTCCCAGTCCGACGTATACTCGTTGAAAGCGGCGGCTGAGGGCAAGGTGTCGTCCTGGTCAGCGGTCGGCGCGCGCCGCTGAGGGCACAGGCGTGGATAGTTCGTGTTTACCGAATTCACCTTGCAGGAATTTCCGACGGCGGCCGTCGGTCCGTTAGACATGGTAGGCGGTCCGGTCAGCCATCCGGCGCCGTAATTGATGACATTCACCCGCCCCGAAAACGGCACCAGGGCGACCCAGACATTTGGCGCGGTGTCGGCATTGCCATAGATTTCGTCGAGGAGAGACGTGACGGCCATACGGAGCGACGGAATCTCACCCGACATCGAGCCGCTGACGTCGAGCACCAGGGCCAGCTCCATACCGCGGCCCGCCAGCGACGCGGCCGACGAGATGCTGATGTTCATCGCGTTTTGACCGAGGAGACGCGCGAAAGTCGTAGGCAGGGCGTCATCGACGGTTCCACGCAATACGCCCGCCGCATCGAATGTGAAAACGGCATTTGCGTCGCTGCGGAAGTTGGCGCGGTAGGTTTTCAGCGCCTTCTGTTTCGACTGTGCCACTTCGTTCGGATGCGCCATGAGATGGCGCACGCCGGCAAGAACGGCGGCGTCGAGCGCTTCTTGCGCCCGCGCCCGTTCGGCGCCGGCGCGCATGAAATCGACCCCGAGCCCGACTGCGCCGATCAGCGGCACGACGAGCAGGGCGAACAGGATCGCCACATTGCCGCGGCGATTGGCGAAGAGGCGAGCGAGCATTAGTGGACCTGAAAGGCTGTCCCAATTGTCGTAAGAAGCCCGATAATTTTCCATGAACCGCCGCTCAGAAGCGCCGCTTCCTTTGCGGGCCGCCTCCTTGCAGCCAGCGCGAGCGGTCACGTCAGGCGCCCAACTCATGGTAGAGGGCCCGTGCCTCCTCGGCGGGTTCCCTTCGCTCGGCGCATGACAGGATGTCGAGAACGCGCAGGCGTCCGCTCGCCATGAAGCTGAGCCGGTCGCCCGGGCGGATGAGAGCATGCGCCTTCTCGATGCGCATCACGACTCCGTCGCGCGTCAGGCGGATTGCACCTTTTTCCGCGAACGCGTGCGCCAAGGCGCGCGTCCTGACGATGCGCGCGCACCAGAGCCACTTGTCAATGCGCTGTGTGGATTTGTCGGCGGCAGAAGTGTTCTGCGCGGGAGCGCGCCGCTTCAACTGGAGGTCTCCGGCTCCTTCGTCTTGGCAGGCTCAGGCTTGGCGGCGAGCGCATCCTTGAGGCCGGCGAGCACGGCGAAGGGGGAACTCGGATCGGCGACTTTGCGGTGTTGTGGCATGGTCATCAGGGGCGATTCCTGACGGCGCTGGCCGCGTTCATTGTGCGAGCGCTCTGGGCGCGGTCCACGATCGCGATCGCGGCGCGGGCCGCGCTGATCGCCCTCGCCCTGGTCGCGCGCGCCTTGGGGTCCCCGACGCTCGTCATTGCGCCTCTCCGGCCGGCGCTCGCGACCTCGTTCCTGCGGCGCGCCGCCCTTTGATTCGCGGCGCTCCCGCGGATGTCGGATCGGCGGCCGACGCGGCGCCATCTTCCACACCACGACATCGACAGAGTCGACCTCCGCGGGGACGGTGGCGGTTTCGGGCGCCGTGACCATGGTTTCGAGCGGCCCGCCCGATGCGGGAGCCGCTTCGAGCGGTGCGTCGGGCTTGGGAGCGGGCTCGCCAGCGTCGGCGACTCTTCCGAAATCAAATGCGGACTCGCCTGGGAAATACGCCGTCATCA
>CAYTVQ010000379.1:0-1925 GCA_964441615.1 uncultured Caulobacterales bacterium
CCGACTGCCCCGCCTTCGCCTCCCGCTTGGTTCGCTCATGCGTGGCGCGGGGCAGCATGCCGTATTCCGCAGTCACCCAGCCCCGACCCTGTCCTCGGAGCCAGGGAGGCGTCGTCTCGTCCCATGATGCCGTGCACAGCACATGGGTGTCGCCGAAGCGGACGAGGCACGACCCCTCAGCATGCTTGGCGTAGCCGACTTCAAAGCTGACTGGGCGCAATTCGTTGAAGGAGCGGCCCGAGGGGCGCATGGGCAAGTCTCCGGCGTGGCGAGGGATCGCTCGCGACCTACACCGCCCATGCGCGAATGTCGATAACGCCGGATCGCACCCGACTTGTATTGTGATTGAAAGCGCGTTTAATCTCCGGTTTCTGGAGCTTCTATTCGGATAGGGGCTGGGGCATGGGCGGCGGTTCTTACATTGCGGCGTTGCTCGCATTTGTAATCCTGATCGGAGGCGGCGCGATCGTCAGCGGCCTGCGAGGCGTGGAATTCAGCGTCTTCAGCGACATTCTGTTCGGACGGGACGCGAACCCATCCGTCCTGAAGACGGCGCTCGCCTGGGGGTGGGTCGCTCTTGGCCTTGCCGCCGTCGCCGGCGCATTCGTCTCATTCATTTCCGAAGAGGATGACGATCCGCGAGCGCCGCGGCGGCGCTTTCCAATCGCTATCCCCCTGCTCGCACTTGCCGGAAGTTTTGGCCTGCTCTGGGTCATCTTCGCTCCGTCAAAAATGCTGGTCGCCGCCGTCGCGCCGGTCGCCGGGCAGGAGCCCGCCGCCAACCTCGAGGAGGAGCTTGCGGGCGGCGAGGCCGAACTGGCGGCCGCGGAGCCGGTCGCGACCGCGCCAGCTGAACCGCCGCCGCTCGAACCAACGCTCGTCGAACGCGCCGCCGCGCTTCCGCCGCCGGAGGAGAAAGCCCGCATCATTGAGGCCGCACGACCTTTGACTGCAAGCCAGGATACGAGCTTCTATTGGACCTACGAGTATCCGCTCATTCGCGACAACAAGGTGCTGAGTTCGCCGGAAGTGGATCGCGCTCTCGCCGAATTCATGCCTATAGAGGACAGGGACGGCGCCGTGGCGAGGATGCTTTGCGGCAAGGCCTGGGTCGCATTCTCGGGGTCTGCTTCCGAGGAAGGACCGAAAGAGCGCAACGAAATGCGCGCCCGCGCACGGGCCGAACTGGTCGCGGCGCGTGCGCGCTTCTGGTTGGACCGGCATCCCGAATGCCAGCGGCCGGTGATTGTTGCGCTTGACCTTGGTCAACACCGCCGAACGAACGCCGACGATCCCGCGGCGACCGCCTATCAGCGTCAACTGATCGTCATTGGCCGCGACCGGGCGTCGGAAGATGAGACCCTTGATCCGTCGACGGCGGTTGAAGAGATGCGCGTCTTCTACAGCAACGAGGCGATGCGCGCGAAACTCCTCGGCGCCCGCCATTACCGGGGCGAGGCGGCCGTATTCGTACCGGCTCCGCGCAGCTGACCCGTTGTTCGCTTGCGCGGCCGACGCTGAACGCCGATATCTGACGCATGAGCGTTCTTAACGATATCGACGCGCGCTCGCGCGAAATCTTCAGGCAGCTTGTCGAGACCTATTTGCGCACGGGCGAACCGGTGGGGTCGCGGACTCTCAGCCACGACCGGGGCATTGCGGTTTCTGCTGCGACGATCCGCAACATTATGGCGGATCTGACAGATCTCGGCCTGCTGCACGCGCCGCATGTTTCAGCCGGCCGATTGCCAACCGATCTTGGCTTGCGTCTCTTCGTCGATAGCCTCCTCCAGCTTGGTGACCTTTCCGAGGAAGAAAGACGGGCGATCGATCAGAGCCCGGCCGGCGACTCCGACAGCATTCTGGAGGCCGCCGCCGCCCGCCTCTCAGGCCTCACCCAGAGCGCGAGCTTGGTGGTCGCGGAG
>CAYTVQ010000380.1:0-1920 GCA_964441615.1 uncultured Caulobacterales bacterium
AGCGTTCGCAGCCCAGAACATGTCGGCCGCAGCTTCTCGGATTCTGAGCTGAAACTCGCGGGGGGAACAGCGAACGGCGTCCTCACTTTCTGGTCGGCGCGTGAAGCGGCCGCCAAGGCGCTCGGCGAGGGGCTTGGCGGCGAGCCCCGCGACTGGATTGTCGATGACTTCTGCAAGGAAGACGGAGCAGTGACGATTCGGCGCGGTCCGGCGGCCTATCGGGTGCGGGTCTGGGAATTCGACGAAGAACTGTTTGCCGCATGCCGGCATGTTGATGTGCAGGCGCGTTTGGCGAATTAGCGGGAGAGGCGACTAAAATGAATGAGATGGTAAAGGGACTGACAGGCGCGCCGATCGGCGCCGCCGCGCTGGAGAAGGACGCCCATGCAGTCGAGGCGCGCATCGTCGCCGTGCTGTCCGACATGGTGCAGGACTGGGGGGTCGAGGCTGACGAAATCACTGGGGCCACACGACTGGTCGCTGATCTTGAATTCGTGTCGGTTGACATCATTCACCTCATCGTCGCCATCGAGGAGGACTTCAAGCGTCCCAAGATGGGCTTTCAGGAGCTCCTGATGAAGGACGGCCGCTACGTCGATGAAATCACCGTCAGGCAGCTGGCGGATTTCGTCTCGAGCAAACTCCAGGGCGAGAGCAGATGACTTCCACTTTGTTCATTGGCCTTGACGGCGCGACATTCACTGTCCTGGACGCCCTGACGGCGCCCGACGAGAATGGTGAGATCGTCATGCCCTTCATGCGGCATGTCTATGAGAATGGCGTGCGCGCCAAGCTGCTCTCTACTCCCAACCCCCTAACGCCGCCGTCATGGGTATCGATCATGACCGGGCGTTCCCCCGGTCATCACGGCATTTTCGATTTTCTGCGCGCCGAGGAGCGCAACGGGGAGATCTATTTTACGCTGCCCGACGCGCGCGACGTCCGCACCGAGATGATCTGGTCGATCGCCACGCGCCATGGCAAGTCGGTCGTATCGCTGAATTTTCCCATCACGGCGCCGCCGCGGGAAATCAACGGCTCGCTGGTCCCTGGCTTCGTGCCGTGGCGCCATTTGCGCCGGAATGTGACCCCGCCGAACCTTTTCGATCGCCTGAAGCAGATGCCCGGCTTCGAGCCCAGGGAGCTCGCATGGGACTTCGAGCAGGAATCGAAGGCTGTTCAGGAACTGTCAGAAGGCGATACCGAAAACTGGGTGACTTATCATACCGCGCGCGAGCGGCAGTGGTTCAGGATCGCTGAAAAACTTCTTGTCGAGGATGATCCCGACCTGATGGCGGTCATGTTCGACGGAACCGACAAGATTCAGCATCAGGCGTGGCCGTTCCTTGATCCCGAACTCATCAACGTCAACAAGTCCGAATGGGCCCGGCGGATGATCGGGCATTGCAAGGAGTATTTCCGCGAACTCGATGCGGCGATCCGGCGGCTTGTCGAGCTCGCCGGCGAGGACGCGCAGGTGTTCTTCGCTTCCGATCACGGCTTTTCAGCATCGACCATGATGGTGAAGATCAATTCCGTGCTGCACCACCTCGGCTATCTCGCCTGGAAGCCCGCAGATGACAGCGAGTCAGGCGTCCGTCGCGAGAAGGCCTGGTTCGCCAATCTCGACTGGCAAAAGACCATCGCCTACTGCCAGACGCCATCGAGCAACGGCATCACGATCCGCATCGCCAAACGCCCAGGCATGCCCGGCGTGCGTCCGAGCGTCTATGAAGAGTTCAGGGAAAAACTTATCGCTGACCTCAAAACGGTGACCGATGAAAACGGCCGCCCTGTGTTCACTGCGATCCGTCGCCGCGAGGACGTCTATCCTGGCCCGGCCATGCGCGAGGCCCCTGACCTGCTTCTTGAACTGAGCGATTTCGGCTTCGTCTCGATCAGCGATGGTCCGATGGTGCA
>CAYTVQ010000381.1:0-1912 GCA_964441615.1 uncultured Caulobacterales bacterium
TATAGGCTGGCGAGGGGCTGGATGTATGAGTGAGGCGGAGTCGAGGCTTGGGCGGGCGTTCGCGCTGACGGGGCTTCTGGTCGGTCTCGCAACTGGTCTCGCGGGCTATGCGATCATCGAATACTGGGCGGGATCGAAGCCGCAGGCCGCGCCCCTTGCGGCGCTGGTTGCGCTCGGTTCGTTCTCGGCGGCGCTGCTCCTCCTCGCGGAAAGGGGGTCTTTCCTTCGCCCCGTCCTGCCGTCATTGGGGATCGCCGCCATTCTGGGCGGGACCAGCTTCTCGGTATTGAACGGACGCCTGGACGAGCCCCACTACACCGAATGGCCCTACGCTTTCTGGCTTGTCGTCGGCCTGCCGCTCTCCGGCTATCTGATGGCGACGCTCGCCAAGGCGACGCTCCAGGGAAAGGCGCCGCCCCATTACTCCGACGTCTTCTTCCACGGGCTGACGCTGCCGATCATCTCCGCCGGCGCCGGCTTCATCGCGCTGCTCGCCGGCGTGCTGCTCTTCGCCTGGGCCGGCTTGCTGAAGGCGCTCGATGTCGATTTCTTTCACAAGCTCTTTCAGGAACCCTGGTTTCTGCTGCCCTTCATCGGCGCGGTCGGCGGCCTGGCGATCGCGCTGATGCGCGGGCTGCAATCGACCTTGGGCGGGCTCCGTTTCGTGCTGCTGCTGCTCGCGCGCATCCTGATGCCGATCACCGCCGCCTTCTCTCTGACACTCCTCGCGGTCCTGGCGATGAAGGGGACCGAACCGATTTTCGCCGCGCCTTATCCGAGCGCCGTCATGCTGGGGCTCGCCTTCGGCAGCATGCTGATCTTCAACGGCGTCTACCAGAACGGCGAGGACGAGCCGCCAGCGGCCTGGCTGCGCCTTTCGACTCTCGTCACGTTGCTGACTTTTCCTGTTTATGCAGGCCTTGCCGCCTATGCGTTCTGGCTCCGGATCGAGGATTACGGGCTGACGCCGCCGCGCATCATCGGGCTCGCCATGACCGGGCTCGCTGCGCTCTATAGCGTGGTCGCGATCGCGGGGCTGCTGACGGAATTCAATTGGGGCGGAAAACGCTGGATGCCTCTGGTCGCGCCCCTGAACACGCTGATGGCGGCGGTCTGGGTCGTCGTTCTTTGTGGCCTCGCTTCGCCGCTGATCAATCCCTGGGAGATGAGCGCGAAGAGCCAGGAGCGCCGGCTGGTTGAAGGGAAGGTCGCCGCCGCGGACTTCGACTATGGCTATCTGCGCTTTCGCCTCGGCGTCTATGGCGAGGCGGCTCTCGACCGCCTCTTTGCGCTGAATGCGCATCCGGAAGCCGCGCTGATCCAGGCGGGCGTCGCCGGGGCGCGCGCCGCGCCAAGCTATTGGGAATACAAGAATCCCCCGCCAGCTGAAACGCCAAAGCCTGAACCGACGCCGCCCGCGGACGAGGAGGGGCCGTCCGGCCTCGACGCCCTGCCGATCAATCCTGGAACGGATGAATAGCGAAGGCGGACGGCCTCATTGTCCCAGCGCCGCCGCGATCCTGTCGGCGAGTTCGGCGAAGGCCAGCGCGGCCGCCGACTGCGGAGCGGCGGAGACGACCGGCGCTCCGGCGTCCGAGGCCTCGCGGAGAGCCGGATAGATGGGCAAGGCGCCAAGAAAGGGCGCGCCCGCATCGGCGGCGGCCTTCTCGGCGCCGCCGCGGCCGAAGAGATATTGCCGGACGCCGCCGACTTCGAGATAGGCCATGTTCTCGATGACGCCCAGAATGGGGACGCCGGTCTGGCGGAAGAGCGCGATGCCGCGCCGCACATCGGCGAGCGCCATTTCCTGCGGCGTCGAGACAATGACGGCGCCGGTGAGGCGCTTCGACTGCACAAGCGAGAGATGCGCGTCGCCGGTGCCTGGCGGCGTATCGATCAGAAGGATGTCGAG
>CAYTVQ010000382.1:0-1907 GCA_964441615.1 uncultured Caulobacterales bacterium
GCGTTCGACGGCGCGCCTGCGGCCACAAGCCTTGCAGACATTCTCGACCTCGCAGCGATCTGCGCGACGCGGCCCTCTTTCTCGGGCTTTGGCGAGCACCGCCACGACTATTTCCGCCCGAGCTTCCTCCACGGAAAGATGCGCCACGGCGACCACGAACGGGGAGATTTTGCCGGCGCGCGCCATGACGGGGCTCATGACGCGCCGGCCGGCGCGGCGAACGCGGGCCATGACGGCGGTCATGCGCCGGACGCGGGCGCAGCATGGTCTTCAGACCACGGAACGTCGGGTGTGGACGAGGCTGTCCCTGCCGACGCGCCGCACGGTCACGCGCCTTCGGCCGCACCTGCGGGACCGATCCACGCGCATGATGCGCCGCCGGATCTTCTCGTCGACCACGGACATGATCTCGACGCGGGCCTCGACGCGCTCCTCGCTGCGGCGCATGGGGGCCATGGCGGCGCTTTCCCTTCGGACGACGCCGCGGCCGAGGCGCCGCCCGCAGACGGCGTCCCTCCTCAAAATCACGACGATGGCGAGGCCCACGGCGCGCAGATGGAAGCGTCGCCGTCCATCGCCGCCTTGCTGATCGGGACGCATCCGCATGCCGAATCGGTGATGGCGGCGGCAGAAATCTGAGGCCCCCGCGCGGAGCGCGCAAAACCGCGCATGCCTGTGCGCGCCCCGGCCTGGACTAATAGCGGTAGTGATCGGACTTGAACGGGCCAGAGACGCCGACTCCGATGTAGTCGGCCTGCTCCTTGGAGAGCTTCGTCAGTTTCGCCCCGACCTTGCCGAGATGAAGCGCGGCGACCCTTTCGTCGAGATGCTTGGGGAGCACATAGACTTCGTTCTTGTACTGACCGCCCTTCGTCCACAGCTCGATCTGCGCCAGCGTCTGGTTGGTGAAGGACGCCGACATGACGAATGACGGATGTCCCGTGGCGTTGCCGAGATTGAGCAGGCGTCCTTCCGACAACAGGATGATGCGCTTTCCGTCAGGAAACTGGATGAGATCCACCTGGTCCTTGACGTTGACCCACTTGAAGTTGCGCAGGGCCTCAACCTGAATCTCGTTGTCGAAATGGCCGATATTGCCGACAATCGCCATGTCCTTGAGCTTGCGCATATGGTCGAGCGTCAGGACGTCCTTGTTGCCCGTCGCCGTAATGACAATGTCGGCCCGGTGGACATCGTCGTCGAGCGTGACAACCTCATAGCCGTCCATCGCGGCCTGCAGCGCGCAGATCGGATCGATCTCCGTCACCATGACGCGCGCGCCGGCCCCGCGCAGCGACGCCGCCGAGCCCTTGCCGACATCGCCATAGCCGCAGACGATCGCGACCTTGCCGGCGATCATGGTGTCGGTGCCGCGCCGGATGCCGTCAACCAGCGATTCCTTGCAGCCATATTTGTTGTCGAATTTCGACTTGGTGACGGAGTCGTTCACATTGATGGCCGGGAAGGGGAGCTGGCCCTTCTTCTGGCGCTGATAGAGCCTGAGAACGCCGGTCGTCGTCTCTTCGGTGACGCCTCGGATGTTCGCCCTGAGGCGCGAGTAATAGGTCGGGTCCTTGGCGAGACGCTTCCTGATCGTGGCGTAGAGATATTTCTCCTCTTCATTGGTCGGGTGCTCGATGAGCGAGGGATTCTTCTCCGCATCGGCGCCGAGGAGCACGAGCAGCGTCGCGTCGCCGCCATCGTCGAGGATCATGTTGGCGAGTTCGCCGTCGCCGAAATCGAAAATGCGGTCGGCGAGGGCCCAGTATTCTTCCAGCGTTTCGCCCTTGAAGGCGAAGACAGGCGTTCCCGCCGCCGCGATCGCCGCGGCGGCATGGTCCTGGGTCGAGAAGATGTTGCACGAGGCCCAGCGCACCTCGGCGCCCAGGGCCGTCAGCGTCTCGATG
>CAYTVQ010000383.1:0-1900 GCA_964441615.1 uncultured Caulobacterales bacterium
AGCGGCGCCTCAGGCTGAAATATTGCGCTGTGCGGCGGCGCTCTTGATCATTGTCGCCGCAAGATCGCGCGCCGTCGATGGCGCTTCGCGCGTCACCCACAGGCGTATGTAACCAATCTGCATGTCAGCGAGCTGCAGCGCGGCGTTCGCCGAGAGCAGGTCGGTTCGTTCCCGGATGAGCGCGGCGAGCGCGCGCACGAAGCGCGGGGCCAGAGGTCCGCAGAGAAGGTCGGCGACCGCGCGTCGCTGTTCGCCGAAATGTTCCAGGATCGCCTGAAGTCTCTCCGGATCGCCGACGCCGGCGGCGGCGTCTGCGATGATGGAGAGCGGTGGCTTCAGCGATTCGATTAGCAGGCCGTCGCGCCCGTCGAAATGCTCATAGAAGGTCGATTTTGCTACGCCCGCGGCGTCAAGCACCTCGGCGATCGGCGGCCGAGGGTCCCGCCGCGCGAGAACGAGGCGGTTGAACGCTTCGATGATCGAGCGACGGGCGGAAGCCTTTCTTGCCGTCATGGCTGGTCCAATAACTCCGGACTTTTCGTCGGAAAAGTCCGTATCCAATCCCGGTGGCGGATTCTAGGACCCCTCCACGGACCACGAAAAATCCTCGGGACGACTGGATAGCGGATAGACGATGAACAACGGGATCACCACAAGACGGGAAGACGACGACCAAATTGCTGGCGGGCTGATGGTCGCCGCAGCTGGAATTTCAATCCTCGCGATGGCGCACCACCCGGTCGGAAACAGCGCCCCCGGGCTCGCACGCCTGGTTCATGGCGCGATGATGGTCCTGATGCTGGTCTTGCTCGCCGGCTTCACGCGCTTCGCGTCCCGCCGCGGCCTTGCGCGTCTTCCGGTGCTGCTCGGCCTCATCGCCTATGGCGCCTCCACGCTTGGCAATTTGATGGCCGCGACTGTCAGCGGCTTTCTGGCGCCCGCCCTTGTCGAGCGCGAGGCGTCCCCCGAGCTGCTCGCGCTGATGTGGCCGCTAAACCAGGCCTTCGCCTTCGAGGCCGCCTATGCGAGCGCGGCGGCGTTCGCGCTGTGGGGCGTCGATCTTGCGGTCCGGGGTCCGCGGGCGATAGAGCGCCTGCTCGGGGCGGCGGGCCTGGCCACGGGGCTCGTTCCGTCCGCATTGCTGGCGACGGGCGTGCTCGATCTGCATGTCGCGGGCGCCGCGATCGTCTACGCCGCACAGGCGGCGTTCGCGGCGCTGGCTGGCTTCTGGCTTATCGGGAAGCGGGTGTGATCAGCCGCCGGCGCCGCCGACGGTGAGCCGGTCGATCTTGATCGTGGGCTGGCCGACGCCAACGGGAACGCCCTGGCCGTTCTTCCCGCACATGCCGATCCCGGGGTCGAGCGCGAAGTCGTTGCCGACCATCGAGACTTTGGTGAGCACCGAGGGACCGTCGCCGATCAGCGCGGCGTTTTTGATCGGTGCGCCTATTTTGCCGTCCTTTACGCGATACGCCTCGGTGCAGTTGAAAACGAACTTGCCGGATGTGATATCGACCTGGCCGCCGGCGAAATGAACGGCGTAAATGCCATCCTTCACGCTGCGGATGATCTCCTGAGGATCCCTGTCGCCCGCCAGCATCATGGTGTTGGTCATACGCGGATAGGGCATATAGGCGTAGCTCTGCCGGCGCCCGTTGCCGGTCGGCCTGACGCCCATAAGCCGCGCATTGAGGCGGTCCTGAAGATAGCCGACGAGGACGCCATCCTCGATGAGCGTGGTGCGTGAAGTCGGCGTGCCCTCGTCATCGACCGACAGCGAGCCGCGCCGCGCTTGCAGCGTGCCGTCATCGACAATGGAGACCCCTTTTGCCGCGACCCGCTCGCCCATTTTCGTGGCGAATGCCGACGTCTTCTTCCGGTTGAAATCGCCTTCAAGCCC
>CAYTVQ010000384.1:0-1898 GCA_964441615.1 uncultured Caulobacterales bacterium
ACGTGTAACTTTCCTTCTCGTCCTTTTCCATCTGGGAGCCGAGATAAAAGGCGACGGCCCGGGCGTAGTGGGCCGGATTGGATTGATCCGAAAGCGGATATTGCCGCAGCGTGACGTTAGTGTCCTGCAAAAAGCCGTTAATCTTCGCCTGGATAAGCTTCAGACGCTCAATCTCTTCCGGCGTATCCTTTACGCCAAAACTTGACGAAGCCTCTGCGCGTTCCCGCAGCGCCGTCACTCGCTCGTTCGAGAGCGGGTGGGAACGCATATAGGAGTTGTACGGATTGATCCGGCGATCGGTCAGGATCTCTCGGTTCCGGAGCTTCCCAAAGAACTGGATCAGTCCTTCGGTAGATTTGCCGGTGGCGTTGAGATAGGTGACGGCCGCCTGGTCGGCCGCGGCTTCCTGGCCGCGGCTATAGGTGAGCGCATTGGCGATCCCGATATTCTGGCCAAGCCCGAGGATGCCGATGCCGGCGTCCGTCGCGCCGGCGGCGATGGCACCCGCTGCGAGGACAAGGGACAGGATCATGGGCGTGGTCGCAGCGCTCATCATTTCGTCGGAGCGCGCGGAGTGGCCGCCGGCGAGGTGACCGGTTTCGTGGGCGATGACGCCTTCGATCTGGTTGGGCGTGTCAGCCGCCGTGATGAGGCCGGAATGGATGCCCATGACGAGGCCTCCGGCGAAGGCGTTTGGCGTCGGATCGCCGATCAGCAGAATGTCGATCTGGTCGGCGGGCAGGCCTGCCGCCTTGAATAGCGGCCTGGAGTAATCGTCGATCCACTGCTCGATTTCCGCGTCGCGCAGGAGAGACTGAGCCTCGGCCGCGCCGATGGTGGCGGCGAGGACGGCGATCGAAGCGACGGCGATGCGAAGTCTCATCGGCGGCGGTACTCCCTTGAACAGCCGTGCGCTTCCTAGCGTCGCGGCCGGGTGGAATTGTGGCCGAGCCCGAGCTCGGTTTCAGCCCACGACTTCGTGATGTTAGCCGCCGATCGCCCGCTGCCACCAGCCCTTCTTGACCTTCTCAGCCTTAGGCGGCGTATCGGGAAGGGCGGCGACATGCGGCGCCTCGGGCTGCGGCGCCGCATCTGCAATGGCGGCCGGCGTCTGCGCACTTTCCCGGCGCACAATCTCTTCGGCGGACTCCTTCAGCTCGAATTCTCGCGCCGGCTCGATCGACTGGCGCGGCGGCTCGCCGCCGACTTCTTCATAGTCAGCGCCAATATAAGGCTGGGCAATGCCTTCCGGCTCGGCGTCCATGCGCGCAGGCGCGTTCGACCCAACGGGCTCGGGGCGACCATTTCTGTTGCGCCGGCCGCCCCGCCGACCGCGCCGGCGGCGCTTGCGGTCTCCGCCCTCGCTCTGATCGCCAAAACGCCGCTCGGGCTGACTCCGGGGCTCGCCGTCTTCGGCGCCGTCATCGCCTTCGGGGGCGTCCGTCTCCGCTCCGGCTGCAGCGAATCCGGCGTACGACTCGGCATCGCTGCGTTCCTGCGCATGACGTGCGGCGCCGCCTTCTTCGCCGCGCCGCCCGCCGCGACGCCGACGTCTTCGTCGTCGTCCGCCCTCAATCTCGCGACCGCCGTCCCGTTCGCCATCGCTGCCCGTGCGGGTCGTCTCTTCCAGCGACTCATCTTCGTCAGAGGTCGCGATCGGCTCCTCAAGGTCAGGCATATCGACCTCGATCGCCTCGGTCTGGCCGACAATTGTCTTTTTCAGATCCTCTTCCATACGCAGAAGACGCTGAGATTCTTTTTCTTCAAGCCGGAAGAGCGGAATACCGGTCATCTTGGCCAGCACCTGTGCTACATCTTCAGATGACAGCGTCACGCGGTCCTTCTCGCGGTGTTTGTCCCACTCGCGAGCCAGATCGGTGAGTTGCTCTTTGGTCGCC
>CAYTVQ010000385.1:0-1880 GCA_964441615.1 uncultured Caulobacterales bacterium
GCGACTGCGGCAAGCCGATCTTTTCCCCTAGGTCATGCCAGCCGAAATATCGCTTGACATATGTAAACATATGTTATATAAACGTTCGAAGCAAGGAGTTGTATGTGAGCATCTACGCCGGACTGAAGGACATACTTGCGGAGAAGACGGAAGAGGCCTGGAAAGTCTCGTTTTCCGAGCTTGAGCGCCTGATCGGCGCCACGCTCCCGCCGAGCGCGTTCAAATATCCGGGCTGGTGGTCGAACAACCCTTCCAACAACGCGATGACCAAGATCTGGCTGGAAGCGGGATGGCGCACCGAGAAGGTCGATATCCCTGGCCAGACCGTTGTCTTTCGCCGCGGAGGGAAGCCGCTGATCGTGGAACGCCGCGGCTTTCGCGACCGCGCGCGCCCATGGGAGGGGCCGCCCGAGTCCTGGCCGCGGCTCGAAACCAAGTCGATCGGCTCTTTCGCCGATAATGTCTCGGGAGCGCGGCGGCGGGAGTCATCCTTGGGCGCGTCGGACTCCGTGGCCGGCGCCGATGACATGTTCGACCCCGAGCAACTCTCTGAACGCGCCGAAGCGGCGCTTGGTCGGCCGCCCCGGTTTGAGGATTTCTTCGGGGCTCTAAAAGGGATGGTCACGCCGGGCGCGGATCTGGCGGCATGCCGCGATGCCAAGTGGAGGGCGCTGCGCGAGCAATGATCCGGCATTTCCTCCTCGACACCCCGGCCTGCGTCTTCATGAGTTCAGGCGAGCCCTTGCGGGCTGGCGCCTCGGAAAGGCTGAGCGAGCAGATGGCGCAGGGCGCAAGGCTTTGCGTCTCTCCGGCGACGGCCTTCGAGGCGGGCATACTCGCCTCGACCGGGCGCGTGGCCATCAAGACTGATCCAATGACCTGGTTCAGGGCGTTGCTTGCGCTTCCCGGCGCGCGCCTGGTGCGGATGCCGCCCTCGATCCTCGTGGCATCCTCTTTTCTGCCGGGAACCCCGCCGCCCGACCCGGTTGACCGGTTGCTGGCGGCGACGGCGCGCGCCTACAACATGATCCTGGTGACCCGCGACCGGCCTCTCCTCGATTATGGGCGGGCCGGTCATGTCGAGGCGATGGCTTGCTAGATGATCGTGCTTCTTGAACTGATCGCCGTCGGGGTGTTTCTCTTGCTCGTCGCCCAACTGGTCTTCGGCTTCAGCCTGTTCGGCAAGCGACGGCTCGCCGACCGCGCCGCAAGGGAGCACGAACTTTCGCCGGCCCAGAATGCGGCCGAGCATTTACGAGAGCTCTCCAATGTCCAGGCGGACCTGAAGGCGCGCTACCCGATCACCTTCGCGATGCTCGGGGGGTATCTGAACACCCATACCATCGCCGAGGCTGGCGGCCTTGAAAGCGCCGTCAGGCAGATGGTCGCCGACTGGCTGCCGCGCCGCGAGGACGTGAAGGCGGAGCTGGTGCGCCTGCTTGCCGAAAACCCCTCGGAAGAGGAGGTGCGGGCGATCGTGCTGTCCAGCGCAGACGCCACATTCGAGGAGGAAGGCTATCGCGCCTGGCTGATCTGGCTTTTGGGGCGGTTCAATGCGGCGTAAGAAAAAGGGGCCCGCGACGGATGTTTTGGAGGGAGCCCGATGACCATGGACCATCCCGTCTTTATCGCCATACTTGGCGGCCTTATCGTCGCCCTTCTCCTTGTCGGGTTCACCGAACGGGCCAAGAGGCTGCCGCACAATCACGAGCATCCGCCATCACCCTTCGACGAGGCGCGCTGATGGCCGCAACGGCGACCACAAGGCGCAGGCGCGCAGTGACCAAAAAGGCGCGCGTGCCGGCAAGGCCGAGGAAGGCGCAGGGCGCGTGCCTGTGCGGCGCCGTCGCGTTCGAAGCCGCGCTTGACCGCGACCATGG
>CAYTVQ010000386.1:0-1860 GCA_964441615.1 uncultured Caulobacterales bacterium
CGCCCTGGCCCGCAAAAGCGGCGTCGCCATGCAGGAGCAGCGGCAGCACATGGGTGCGCGGCTGTTCAAGTCCTTCGGGCGGCGCGATGCGGTCCTGCTTGGACCGCGCCTTGCCCAGCACGACCGGATCGACGGCTTCGAGATGCGATGGGTTCGCCGTCAGCGACAAATGCACCCTGTTGCCGTCGAACTCGCGGTCGGAAGAGGCGCCAAGGTGGTATTTGACGTCGCCGGACCCCTCGATTTCATCGGGCGTCACCGAGCCGCCGCCGAACTCGTGGAAGATGTGATGGTAGGGCTTGCCCATCACCGCCGCGAGCACATTGAGGCGTCCGCGATGCGGCATTCCGATGACGATCTCGCGAACGCCAAGGGCGCCGCCGCGCTTGATGATCTGCTCCAGCGCCGGAACCGTCGATTCGGCGCCGTCCAATCCGAAACGCTTTGTCCCCGTATACTTCGTATGCAGATAGTTCTCGAAGCTCTCCGCCTCGATCAGCTTCTTCAGGATCGCGCGCTTGCCTTCCGGCGTGAAGACGATCTCCTTGTCCTTGCCCTCGATCCGCTGCTGAATCCAGGCTTTCTTGTCTGGATCTGAGATGTGCATGAACTCGACAGCAAAGGTTCCACAATAGGTGCGCCGCAGGATTGCAAGGATTTCTCGCAAGGTCGCGTATTCGAGACCGAGCACCTGGTCGATGAAGATCGGCCTGTCGAGATCGGCCTCGGTAAAGCCATAGGTGCGCGGATCGAGTTCGGGATGAATCTCGCGCGTCGTTTGGCCAAGAGGATCGAGATTGGCGATCAGGTGGCCGCGAATGCGATAGGAGCGGATCAGCATGAGCGCGCGGAGCGAATCCTGCGTCGCCTTCAGCACGTCCGCCGGCGCCGCCGACGGCTGGCGCTGCTCGATCTGCACGCGGAGCGCCGACGGCTCGCCCCAGTTTGCATCAAAGGCCGCGGTCGCTTCCCCGTTCACGTGCGGCGGCCAATCCTTCCGGCCCCAACTCGGGCCGCCCGGACGTCCGCCGTCTCCAAAATCCCTGAAATAGTCGCGCCAATCGGCGGCGACGGAATTCGGGTCGGCGAGAAAACGCGCGTAAAGCCCTTCGAGATATTGCGCGTTGACCCCGCTGAGGAATGTCGGCGCCGGCGCCGCGCCGGAGGGTTGGGGGGCAGGGGCGCGCCCGTTCTTGGCCATGACGGAAAATCCAACTCAAAAGGCTGATTCGATGGGCTTACATACGCCAAAAGACTGCGGTTTCAATGGCGCGCCGGCGCCGCTTCGCGCCTCTGTCATGGGTCAAATTGACTAGCAGGAAATTAAGGCCTGCAGGCCCTATCCGCGCTTGCCCAGAAGTTCGAGCAGCGTCCTCCCCATGGCGGCCGGGGTTGGAGAGACCGTGATGCCGGCGGACTTCATCGCCTCAATCTTTGCAGCGGCGGTGTCGTCCGCCCCGGCGACCAGCGCGCCGGCGTGCCCCATGCGCCGGCCCGGAGGCGCCGTCACGCCGGCGATGAAACCGACCGTGGGCTTCTTGACCCTGTTCGACGCAAGAAACCGCGCCGCCTCCGCTTCCGCCGACCCGCCGATTTCGCCGATCATGATGATCGAGTCGGTATCCGGGTCGGCAAGAAAAAGCTCGAGCACATCGATGAAGTCCATGCCCTTCACCGGATCGCCGCCAATGCCGACGCAGGTCGACTGGCCGAGTCCGGCCTGGCTCGTCTGGTGCACGGCCTCATAGGTGAGCGTGCCCGAGCGCGAGACAATGCCGACATGGCCATCGCGATGGATGTGCCCGGGCATGATGCCGATCTTGCACTCGCCGGGCGTGATGACGCCGGGGCAGTTCGGGC
>CAYTVQ010000387.1:0-1854 GCA_964441615.1 uncultured Caulobacterales bacterium
CTTCGCCAGATTGGCGGCGGACGCTTCGCTGGACCCGACCGCGCTCCTTGGCGCACTCTTGCAGTCGCTTGGCGCCGGTGTGGTCATTTTCCTCCTCGCCTTCGCAACCGCGATCCTTGTTTTCACGCCGCTTTACATGGTCCTTGAGAAAAACCGGGTACGGAAAATCTGGCCGTTCCATATTGCGGCCCTCGCGGTCCAGATCGCCGTTCTGGGCATGCTGGGCGAAGCCCCGGGATTTGAGGCGCCCTGGCGGGTCGCCTACCTGCTGCCTGGACTTCTAATCGTCCACCTGTTCGGTCGGCGCATCATCCCGCTCTGGCGGGCGGCAGACCGGGCGGGGCCTGCAGCGCCGTTCCGCCTCGTCCAATAGGCGCGCCGGATCGCCCTCGCGGCGCGACGAAGGGCTCCCGAATGGGTTGGGGCGCGGGTGCAGGAGTGCTAGCTAGATGGCAGGGGACGGGAGGGACAGATGAGATTTCTGATCGGTCTGGTCGTCGGGGCCATCATCGCCGCCGCCATCGGCGCTGCAGCAATCGCCTACTCCGCGCGCGACGGGGAAGTCGGCAAGTTCGCCATCTCTAAATCCGAGGAGGGAGATGACGACAAGGACCGCGGTGACGACGCGGTTCGGACCGTCGACCTGCGGGACTTCGACCGCATCGAAGTGCGCGGCGTATTCGAACTCGATGTCAAAGTCGGCGGCGAGGATTATTCGGTCAGCCTCTCAGGCGACGACGACGATCTCGACCGCGTTGATGCGCGTGTCGAGGCGGGCGAACTCATCCTCGATCAGAAGAAGCGCGAAAAGGGCCATCGCCGCGGTCATGACAGCGTGACCGCCACGATCAACCTGCCGGCGCTCTCCGCGATCGAGGCGTCCGGCGTCGTCGATGGCGACATTGAGGGCGTCGCGGCAGGGGCGTTCAAGGTGGATATTTCCGGCGTCGGCGACATGGAGATTGCAGGAACCTGCGACAGTCTGAAAGCGGAGGTCTCCGGCGTCGGCGATCTCGACGCCGAGGCGCTGCAATGCAAGACGGTTGACGTGACTGTTTCCGGAGTCGGCGACGCCAAGGTCTATGCGAGCGAGGCCGTCAAGGCGACGGTCAGCGGCATGGGGCAGATCTCGGTGTCCGGCTCGCCTGCCTCGGTCGAGAAGAATGGCGGCATGTTCTCCAGCATCAACGTGAAATAGACCGACGCATTTTTTCCCTGGGCGGAGTCCTTGCCGGAAAGCGCCGTTCTGGCGGCGCTCCCGGAGAGGCGCATCGAACTGGCCCGACCGCGTTGCGCTGGAGCCGATTCCATCTAGACTAGGCTCAAAAACGGGCTCGGGGTCTGGATGCGTGAACATGTCGTCGGCCGGCTTGCGGCGGCGGTCCTTCTGGCCGCGCTCGCGGTCGCCTGCGCGCGCCGGGACAAGGTTGAGGAGGCGCCCGCGCCGGCGGCCGATCCCTATCCCGACGAGGAAGCCAATCTCGACCTCTGGCTCGAGCGCATGGAGGTCGGCAGCCGCGAAATCTATTCTGCCCGCAACGCCATCGCCGCGGCGGTCAGCCTGAAGGACGGCGCCCGCATCGCCGACATCGGCGCCGGAACCGGCATCTATTCGTTGCTGTTTTCGGAGAAGGTCGGGGCGGAAGGCGCGGTTTTCGCGGTCGATATCGAGCCGCGCTTCCTGAAGCTGATCAACCAGCGTGCAGAGGATGACGGCCGAAACAATATCGTTTCGGTGCTTGGCCGGCCGGATTCGATCACCTTGCCGCCAGCGTCCGTCGACGCCGTCTTCATCTGCGACACCTACCACTATTTCGAAAATCCCTCTGCGATCATGTCAACCGTGCGTGCGGC
>CAYTVQ010000388.1:0-1850 GCA_964441615.1 uncultured Caulobacterales bacterium
AGTCGGCGACTATGTCCGCAACGGCGTCGCCAAAGCGCTTGCGAATTTCGCGCAGTATCTCGTCGCCGCCCTGGTCTTCGACCGCATCGTGCAGCAGCCCCGCGATCACCGCGTCCTCGTCGCCGCCATGTTCGAGAACGAGACTGCTCACCGCGAGGCAATGCGCGACATATGGAATGTTCGTCCCTTTTCGCGTTTGCGCGCGATGCAGGTCGGATGCAAAGGCGAGTGCATCGTCAAATTTTCTGGAAAGCATCATGGTTAATCGTCATCTGGCGACTTCACACGCCAAGCCCCTCACAATGCCATGCGCGCAAGACGGCGGGCAGAGGAAAATGGTGCGCCTGCGTGACGGAAAACTCGCAAACGCCGCCGCCCCACGCCGCAATTCGGAGATTCACGGTTGCACCATACCCCCAGATGCGCCCCAGGGGCGGAAACATCAACCGGGTTCCGGTCACGCGTTGATCATCTGGAACGCCCTGGTCGCCTCGCCAGATCAAGCGCCCTCATTTTACGCGGCGGCGGTTCGAAACAAACCGGCCCCACGATGGGCTCCGTCGCCAAGGAGTATTGGCCCCCGGGTCGGAGCCTTGAAAAGCAATCTAAACCGTGCGTGCGGCTTAGACTTTGTTCCTGGCGCAAGCGACAGAAGTTCGACCTGTGGGCGAGGAAGCCCTCGTCGCGCGCATTCAGCAAGAACGTCCTCGATCAGCATTTCGCCTGGATCATGCTTTGATTTCAGGTGACGCGTAGGGACATATTCCGTTTCTGAAATCCAAATTCGTGAAGGCCGAGCCAGAGACAGTTCGCCCAAACCTGGTGACGCGAGCACCAACTGAATAACGCCGAGTGCGCCAGCCCGGATGAATTCCAGCTTTCGCGGCACTTCGGAGAACCGGGCCCACTCTTTCTTATTGAGCCTTGTCCGGCGATCGGCCAAAACCGGGGACACCACCAGCAATTTCGTCAAGAAGCCTTGCTCGGCGATGGCAGCCAGAAACACATGCTCATGAGATCCTGACCGCGCTGGCGATCCATCCCTCTCGTGGCCTGAAAAAAGTCGGCTGACTTCGCCGTCGCCTCCATGATCGCGATCCAGCGCCATCAAGGCGCGGCGCACTGCGCGCAGAAAGGCGGTTCGCTGATCGTCGCGGATAGGCGTTTCCGAGTGAATTTCAAAGACGAAGGCGTCTTGAGGCTGCTCTGCGACCGGAGCCATTAGCCCCAATCCGAGATAGCGGCCGTCGCCGATGATCAAAGGCCCCGCGACAGGATCTGAAAATTCGACTTCGACATGCCAGAGCCAGTGTTTTGAGAATCGCGTTCCAGCGGCGAAATCCTCCGCCCGCGCGCCCCGGGCCTGGAATGGCTCTCGCTGAACGCGAACGGACTGAACGGCCTCGCTCACGCCAGCGTGGCGCAGAGCCGCCATCACGGCGGACGAGGCGCGTTCGACCTCGTTTCGGCGCTCGGCCCCGTTTTTCGCTTGTTCATTTCGCTTGAGTGGATCAATCCGCCGCCGGGCGACGCTCTCGGGCAGGGCCGCGGGCGTCACCGTGCGCCATCGGCGGGATTGTTTCTCGCTAACGGCCCCATAATGGCCGAGCATTCTCTCATCGCTCGCCCGGATGAACTGGCGGTCCACCAAGACCTCGCCCGTCTCTGCGTCAACGTCGGAAAGATCGAGCCCGGAGAACGTCCATTCGATGTCGTCTCTTGAAATCGGACAATCCGGGGGGACGGTGACCAGAATGCGCCGGATCGCGTGGTCCGCGTGCTGATGGCCGATCGAAGGCAAGGGCGCGATGCGGATCTCCATCGCCGCGCCCGCATGAACGATGTTGAAT
>CAYTVQ010000389.1:0-1828 GCA_964441615.1 uncultured Caulobacterales bacterium
AACCGACCGATTCGACGCAGGCGCCGCCGCCGGCCTCCGTTCCCTCGGCGGGCGGGGCCAAACCTCTAGGCGGCGCAGGCCTGAATCCGAGCCCGGCCGGGGCTTGAGCTTTCGTTTGACGGGAAGGGCATGGGCGCCATCCCCCTCCTCATGGGCGTGGTCAATGTGACCCCCGACTCGTTTTCCGACGGGGGCGCATTCCTCGATCCCGGACGCGCCATAGATCATGCGTTGAAGCTCGTCGATGAGGGCGCGGCCATCCTCGACATCGGCGGAGAATCAACCCGTCCGGGCGCTGATGATGTTCCTGCCGAGGCGGAGCTGGCGCGGGTTCTTCCCGTCATACGCGGCCTTGCCGGGCGCACGGCGGCGGCAATCTCGATCGACACCAGAAAGGCCGAAGTCGCGGGCGTCTGCATGGCCGAAGGCGCATCAATCTGGAACGACGTGTCCGCGCTGCAGTTTAACGAGGAGAGCCTCGCCCTCGCCGCGCGCTTGAAGTGCCGGGTGGTGCTGATGCACGCCAAGGGTTCACCGAAGACGATGCAGACTGATCCGCGCTATGGGAACGCGTGCGACGAAGTTCGGACCTTTCTTGAGGAGCGCATGCGGGCAGCCGAGGACGCCGGCGTTCGCCGGGAGCGCATGATCATCGACCCCGGGATCGGGTTTGGAAAGACGCTCGAACATAATCTGGAGCTCCTCGCAGGCTTGCCGCAGTTTGCAGACCTGGGCGCGCCGCTCCTGGTAGGAGTGTCACGCAAGCGGTTCATCGCGGCGCTCGACCGGTCGCAGACTCCTCCGAGCGAGCGGATTGGGGGCTCGATCGCCGCGGCGCTGGCTGCCGCAGCCGGCCGCGCCTCGATCCTAAGGGTCCATGATGTGTCCGCGACAAGACAGGCGTTAACCGTCTGGAATGCCATAGAAAAACCGTCCCTTTCGTCTTAAGGCATTTTCCCCGGCCGCATGGTAGAGTGCCGGGTCAAGGGGGTAGGTCGCGATGCGCGGGGATGACGAAGCCGGTTCAGTGAAAAAGGCCGAACGCAAGATCTTCGGAACGGACGGCATCCGCGGCCTCGCCAATGCGGGCCCGATGACTCCGGCTTCAATGTTGAATCTCGGCGTGGCGGCCGGCCGGGCTTTCAAGAACGGCGCTCATCGCCATCGCGTCGTAATCGGCAAGGATACGCGCCTGTCTGGCTACATGATCGAGCCAGCGCTTACAGCCGGCTTCGCCGCATCGGGCATGGACGTGTTCCTGCTGGGGCCGCTGCCGACGCCGGCCATGGCCATGCTCACGCGCTCGCTCAGAGCCGATCTCGGCGTCATGATCTCAGCCTCGCATAACCCGTATCACGACAATGGCGTGAAGTTCTTCGGTCCTGACGGCTACAAGCTGTCGGACGAAACGGAGGCCCTGATCGAGCGCTTCATGGCTGACGGCGCCGGCAAGGGGCTCGCCGGCCCGATGGAGCTGGGACGAGTGAAACGCGTCGATGACGCCGGCGCTCGTTACATCGAATTCGCGAAAAACTCTTTCCCGAAATCGCTTTCGCTCGAAGGCTTGCGGATCGTCATCGATTGCGCCAACGGCGCCGCATACAAGGTCGCGCCGACGGTGCTCTGGGAGCTGGGGGCGGAAGTCAAGGAAATTGGCGTCGATCCAAGCGGGTTCAATATCAACAGCGAGTGCGGATCGACGGCGCCGAAGGCGATGCAGGAGCGTGTCAAGGAGTATCGCGCGGATATCGGCATTGCGCTGGACGGCGACGCTGACCGCGTCATCATCTGCGATGAGAAGGGCGAAATCGTCGATGGCGACCAGATA
>CAYTVQ010000390.1:0-1827 GCA_964441615.1 uncultured Caulobacterales bacterium
GAACGGCGGCGGCGGTTCCGGTCTTCTTCAGTCGGAAGGACGCGCCGCCCGCCGAAGCGTATTCCGTCTTAATCGCGTCCGTCGCCTGATCGCGATGGAGGAGCGATCCCGTCACGCGGCTGTAGATGGTGTAGATCGTTTTCCCCGCGCGCACCTCCTTCACGCGCTTGAGGTTCGCGTCATAGGCGAAGGTCGCCGCGCGCTCCGGCGAGCGCTCGGAGTCGCGATCGAGGCCCGCGCCCTCGCGTTGCAAATAGCGCAGATGCGCGGCGGCCGCTTTGCCGCCGGCGCCCGCGAGCTTCACCACGCGCGCCTTCACCACCACGCGCCGCGACCGGAACCGCATCCCGCCATCGGTTTCCCATGCCCCATGGCCTTTGAGATGCGGCGCGATCTTCGCCCCGCGACCGCGCGCGTTGAACCGCCCCGACGGCCTCGCGTTCCGCTTAGCCCCCGACGCCGCGCGCGCCCTCGCAACCGCCTGGTTCAGCCGATCAATGTAAAGGCGCGGCGCCTCGCCGCGAGAACGCGACAGACGGGGCCGGAAAGGCCGGCCAAGGCCCTCAATCCCGTCGCTGCTTTCGTCTCGCCGCATCCCGCGATGAAAGCACGCCAGCCTTCATCCGCAAAGCGCTTCAGGCCAAAATTCCTACACGGACGATATGGCCCAAACTGGCGCCAACTTGACGCTTCCGAAGACCCCTATGCACCATTCTTGCACCACCAAAACCCGTGTGCAGACAACGCGTTAGCGCGAATAAGGCGACCCCGCCGCAGTTCGCTTTATCTTGCTTTCGATTCTTCTAACGCCTTTTCTGCCATTTCAATCTCCCGCAAATGCCGCCTAACGCTCACGTAGGAAACGTAACTCCAACCCAAAACGCTTGCGATCGCAAACGCCGCTAAGACAGACCCGTCAAGCTTGCGATTGAAAATCCAAGCGCCGACGTGAGCGAGCAAGAGCATGACCGCCGTAGCCACAAGCGGGACCAGCAAATAGAATCCAACAAGGCGGGCCTTTAGCAGCCTTTTTGATCGCGATCTCATACGCTTGTTCCTCGGCTCATGGGTCGAGCTAACACTTCTCCTGCGAGGATCCGGCGGAACATCCAGAAGGACTTCCGCCTCCGACAAGCGGGCCCGAGTTTGCTACGGCGCCAGACGCAGCATTGCCCAAAACAGCGCCGCCAACTGATGCCGGATGCTGGGTAGCCGCAGGGTAAAGTCCCTGCACATGCATGCCGGCCGGAGCCTGAGCGCCATTGACCATGGCATCGCTCATTTGCGCGGCCGATTGCCCAGCAGTCGCAGAGCTGGCAAGAGCCTTTCCTGCTGCGTCAACGGCTTCACCAAGCGCTGCGCCGCCGCCGCTGAAAGCAGCTCCCATGGCCGCTCCACTCGCCACTTCGCTGCTCGTCGGCAAGCGGCCTTCCACTCCGGCATTCGCCGTATTCTGCGCAGCCCCAATCGCGGCTCCGCCTGCGGCGTTTGCTCCGATCCTTGCCGCGACCGCCGCAGCCCCGGCGCCGCCGACCTTTGCGGCAGCTGTTGCGACACCACCTCCCAAAGCCCCGGCGCCGGCTGAAATCGCGATGCGACCGAGAGCTTGCAGGCCCTGTTTGGAAAGCGCCCCATTGCTGAATGAACCCTTGTTCACCTCGGCAACCGCCTGAATCCCACCTCCGACAACTGCCCCGAAAACGCACCACGGACATTCGCCAGTGGGGTCAGTTGTGTTCACCGGATCGTTTGCGACATACGCATAGAGATTAAGCTGGTCCTGGTAGCCGATGGGGTCGGTCGAGAGGAAACGCCCGATGAGCGGGT
>CAYTVQ010000391.1:0-1824 GCA_964441615.1 uncultured Caulobacterales bacterium
CAAGGTCCGGCGTGAACAGCGAGAGAGAGACGACGGATTCGTCGAGATAGACGCCGACCTGCTCCTTGACGCCGGGCTGGTCGCGCACGATCTGGCCAGCGGAGACGCCGCGAATGCCGACCTGGCTCTGGCCGGGTCCGAGGTTCTGGATGGCGAGGCCGGCGACGCTGCGCGCAATGTCTTCGAGGTTCTGCGCGCCGGTCCTCTGGATGTCATCCTGGGTCTGCGCATTCACCGAGAACGGAACATCCTGGATCGACTGCGCACGCTTCGTCGCGGTGACGATAATTTCGTCGTCTGCTGGGTCCTGCGCCCATGCCGGCGAGATCGAAACAAGCGCGATTACTGCGGCGCTTGCGAGTAGCTTCGTCCTGCATGCGAGTCTCATATGTCCCTCCCGGTTGCTCATGACCGCCACCGAATGCGGGCCGACGGGCGCGGGGTGATCGGCGCCTGTCAGGCCTGATTCCTCTGCCTTTCTAGCATGCAGCCCCCGATTACTGTATCCATCTTCGCAGCGCGGCGGCGCACATGTTGCGGCGCGGCAACGCTCAGGGCGCCGCTGCGCCGAAGGTCTTGAGGCCGCGCGCCCGCATTTCCCCATAGAAGATGGGAACCACGGCCCGCGTGTACCGTTCCGCCTCGCGCGGGTCGAGGTGCGACCACTCGGGAAGTTCGTAGCCCTGAAGCGCGGCGTGGTCCTGCCAGGCGATACCAGCGCTTCCGGTTTCGGAGACAAGCCGGTCCCAGAATTGCGCCCGGGGGAACCCCATATCCTCGACCGGCGCAAATCCGCCGCCATAGGGGAGACGCATGAAGACGACTTCCCCGCCGCGCGCGCGGATTTTGTCGATGTCCGCCTTCACGTCGGCGATGATGCCCGATACGGCCTCGGGAGGCATGGGACCGGACGGAGAACCGTCCGGGTTCGGCGGCGGCGCAAAGATCTTGAAGCCGATCTCCCATTGCGCCTTGGCCTCGGCCTGATAGGCCGGATCATCGACGACGCGCGCCCACATCTCCGTGTTCCGGTCGGCGGTCATGATCTCAAGTTTCCTTGGGTCAAAGCGCGGCTGCATTCCTTCGCGCAGAGGGAACGGCCAGATCTGCACCTGGCGGCGCGGGCGCGACTGGTCGTCGACAAAAGCAAGGTATCGGTCGAGCGGCATCGAAAGCCAGTGATCGACGCGCTGTGACGGCGTCTCGCCATGGTAGTATTTGAGCGCGCTTTCGCGCAGGCCGCCTTCATTCGGGAAAAAGAGCACGGTCGTCACGCCGACGATGACGAGGCCTTTGAAAGCGGGATCGTTTGCAAGGTCCTTCAGAAAAATGCGCGGGCTCGTGCCCTCCATCGCAAGCTGCACCGGGCGAACCCCGGACAGCTCCTCCCAGATATCGAGATCGATGTCGAACAGGATGCGCGACGAACCAATGATCACCGTCGCGTCGTCCACGGCCTTGCGGCGCTGCTCCGCCCACAGCGCATCGGTGTTCTTGTAGTCGCCCGCGACAAGGCCTTTCGAGCGCCAGAACAATTCCCAGCCGGCCGTCAGCAGCGCCGTCGCGCCGAGCGCCCCCAAGAGGATCGCGCGCCAGGGGCGTCCCGGGATCGGCCGATCGACATGTTCGGGATCGAAGAAGGCGAGAGGCTGTCGCTTCGTCATGTTCAACCTTCAGAACTGGAAATAGATGAAGGCGGCGTCCGACCCTTGCGTGATCACCAGCATGAACAGCATGACAGCGAGGATGGCGGCGATCAGCCATTTCGGCGTGGCGGCCGCGACGGCTTCCAGCGACGTCGAACGCATGCGCCAGTGCGTGAAC
>CAYTVQ010000392.1:0-1802 GCA_964441615.1 uncultured Caulobacterales bacterium
CCTCGGGGAGATAGCCGATGCGCCGGCGCACCTCGATGGCGGACGGGACGCCCAGGATCTCGATGCGCCCGCTGGTCGGCCGGATGATGTCGAGGATCATCCGCAGCGTCGTCGTCTTGCCGGCGCCGTTGGGTCCGAGAAAGCCGAAGATCTCGCCCTGAGCGACCTCGAAGGACAGTCCGTCCACGGCGGAAAATTCGCCGTAGCGCTTCACGACTTTTTCGATCTTCAGAACCGGCGCAGTCATACGGGTGCCATGCCCTGCTGGCGCAGCTTCGTAAAGGGAGCCCTAATGGTCATGCCGGCGGCTTGCGGGCGAGAAGGATTTCGTCGCGCAGATAGCCTGGCCGGCGCGCATGGAAACGGCGCATGTAGAACCACACGATCAGGGCCCAGGAGGCGATGACGCCGAAAAAGAAATAGAAACCGGCGACGTCCTGGACCCAGTAGGCCGCAGACTCGGGCGGCGCGCTGCGGATCAGCCGCATCTTGCCGTCATCGACGAGATAGCGGTCGGCGAGAGCGACGGCGTCCGGCGCAATGCCGAAGCGGTCGGCGAGAAGGGCCCCGGCGGTCAGAAGCGCCAGCGTCACGGGCAGGCTGGCGACAAAGGTCGCGACGGCCGCGAGCAGATAGCCCGGATAGCGCGGAAAATGCACGCGGGCGTAGATGCGATCGAAGTCCGGCCGGTCGAGGCCTGCGAGAAGGTCGGGATCGTTCGCCTGCAGTTTCTCCCAGGCGACTCCGGCGCCTTCGGCGATCTCGGCCCTGACGCGGCGCGACCAGCGCCAGTAGAGGAGGCCTGAAAACAGGAGCAGCGCTCCAGCGCCGGCGAAGAACCAGATCATGACTAGGCGCGCCGCATCGCAAGCGCGTTCGCAAGCGCCTCAGCGAATTCGCCGCGCTCCTGCGGCGACAGAAACGATCCAAGGATCAAGGTCTGGCCCTTCGAGGTCACGCGAACCTGGCTCTCATGCCGCACCGGGCGGTCGATGTGAACCCTCGTCCAGTAGGGAACGAGCCGCCAGCGCGACTCGTGACCGGACGGGAGGACCCGTGAAACGAGGAGCTCATCCTCGGTGAGGCGCACGCGCTCGTGCAGGCGCCCCTGGCGGTAGCTGAGGCGGAAGGCGAGCCAGACGAGAAGGACATCGAGACCGCAGAACCCGAGCACCGGCCATGCGCCGAGAAGGAAGAATGCGGTTCCAAGGGTCGCGTTCACCGCAATGACCACGGCCATGACGATGAGAAATCCCGTGTTCGGCAAGGAGCGGTTCGGGTAGAGCAGCGCCTCGAAAGCCCCTCCGGTCGCGGCGGGCGGCGCCAGATCGGCGGCGCGCCCGGTTTCGTCGGGGGCCATGGTCTCGAATGCGGCGACGCGGTTCACGGCGCCAGCATAGAACCCTCGGCGGCCCGCGCCAACGCGGACCCGCGCCCCGCCGCGCGGCTTGCGCAAAAATCGGGTTTCCACTTTTCCGGGCGCCGCGCTAAGGGCCGACAAGGAGGATGGATGGTCCGACGCCTCACCCGCGAACAAGCCGGCGCGCTGTATGCGCGCCTTGCCGCCGACGCTCCG
The DNA here is from genome assembly GCA_964441615.1 of uncultured Caulobacterales bacterium. Taxonomy (GTDB): domain Bacteria; phylum Pseudomonadota; class Alphaproteobacteria; order Caulobacterales; family Parvularculaceae; genus Amphiplicatus. Next base: position 1,577 of record CAYTVQ010000392.1, read on the forward strand.
GCGCCGAAGACCGAGCTTCATTACCGCAACCCCTTCACGCTGCTGGTCGCGGTCGTGCTCTCGGCGCAGGCCACGGATGCCGGCGTCAACAAGGCGACAGGTCCGCTGTTCGCGGCCGCCGACACGCCCGAGAAGATGGCCGCGCTCGGAGAGGAAAGGCTCGGCGACTACATCAGGACCATCGGCCTCTGGCGCGCCAAGGCGAAGAATGTGATCGCGCTTTCGA
>CAYTVQ010000393.1:0-1798 GCA_964441615.1 uncultured Caulobacterales bacterium
GTCGTAGATCGACTGGTCGCCGTGGGGATGGTACTTGCCCATGACGTCGCCGACGATGCGGGCCGACTTGCGGTACGGCTTGTTCCAGTCGTAGCCGTTCTCGTGCATCGCATAGAGGATGCGCCGGTGCACCGGCTTGAGGCCGTCGCGCGCATCGGGAATGGCGCGCGCCACGATCACGCTCATGGCGTAGTCGAGATATGAGCGCCGCATCTCCTCTTCGATGGAAATCGGCTGGATGTTCTTCGGCTGTTCGCCCTCGCCCTCCGGTTTTTTCGGGGGCTGGCCGTCCTTCTCGTCCGCCACGTAAGACCTTCTGAAATGAGGGAATTTTCTTGGATCGCGGGATAGCACCGGCGCCAGTTCAACCGCAAGCGTTGCGCCCTTGGCGCAACAACCGGCACCAAATGCAACTTCCCCGTTTATTGCCTTGGGGTAATGCGCTAGAACATCACGAGAGGGAGCTTGGGACTGGCGGGGCGACCAGGGTCTGGCGCCCAAGGCGCTCTCTTAGGCGGTACTCGACATCAGCCGGTTTGGAGCCGGTTTGAACAGCAAAGGGGTTAGGACTATGGGCGTTATCCTTCGTTTGGTTTTCTTCCTTGTGGGCGCGCTTGGCCTCATTTTTGTGGGCCTGAATGCGGCGGCAGGTTTTGGCGTCGATACGAACGCGCTGTTGATGAAGCTCGGACAGACCCCGGGCGGCATCGCCACGGGCATCTCCGGCCATGTCGGCGCCGGCCTCGAGCAACTCGGCAACATGATCGCGAAGGCGCAGGGCGCAGATATGTCCGCCCCGGATTACAAGCCTAGCATTCTCGTGAAATATGGCCCGGAAGTGGCCGGTGCGGTGGTTTCGGCCCTGCTCATGATGTTCGGCATGCGCCGCTAGGCTGCCTGCTGTTGAGGTGAGGCCGGCGGCCCGCGTCGCCGGCCTGCGTGCCTGGGGAGCGCGGCATGGTTTCGCTGAATAGACGCAATGTCGTTGGCGGAGCCGCCGCGCTCGGTCTTTTCGGATCAGGCGAGGCCAGCGCCTTCTGGAAACCGGCCTCCTCGCCTGGAACCTGGACTGCCCGGCGCAACATGCCCTTCGGCGCCCAGGAGATCTATCCGACCTCCTTCCGGCAGGGGGCGACCGGCGTTGATCCATCTTCCGGCCGGGCGATTCTGGTCAATGCCGGCGGGATTGTCGGACCTGAAACGAACGCCTACCGCGTCACTGACCGCACAACCCTCTATGATCCGGTGACGGATCTTTGGGGCGAAGGCCCGCTGCTGCCGGAGCCGCGTCATCACCTAGGAATGTGCAACCATCAGGGCCTCCTCTACGGTCTCGGCGGATTCCTGTCAGACGGAGAAGGCATGTGGCGGATGCGGCCCAATCTCTGGCGCCTCGATCCCGTGAACGCGCCGATCTGGCAGGCGCGGACCTCTCTCCCGATCCCTAACGCCGAAGGGGTCGCCTTTTCGCTCGGCGGCCTCCTGCATGTCGTCGGCGGCCGCACGCCCTCAGGCAGTTCCAACCGGAATTGGCAGGACCACATCGATACCGACCTGCACTGGGCCTATGACGCCGCCGCCGACCGCTGGCATTCGCTGGCCCCGCTCCTCGCGCCGCGCAACTCCATGGCCTGCGCCGTCATCAACGAGTCCGTCTACGTGATCGGCGGGCGCACGGTGCGCGGCGGCAATACGCCGGCGAACGAAGTCTATGTGCCGTGGACGGACCGCTGGCAAAAGGCTGCGCCTATGCCCAAGCCCATCCGCCAGAAGGCGCCCCATGGACAGGGCGGCCTTG
>CAYTVQ010000394.1:0-1792 GCA_964441615.1 uncultured Caulobacterales bacterium
AACTTTTGAATGGTAGTCGTAACCGTGCGCCCGCTTCCCGTAGTGAGTAGCTGACGCAACCCCCTGGTGCTCTTCGCGTGCTCCGGCGAGGGGAAGCCGCAGCGGCGGAAGGTCTCGCTGATCTGCTGGTCGAGCTGCCTGCGGTCCGTGACGATGACTATGGTCGGATTGTCGAGGCGGCGTTCGCGCCGTAGCTTCGTGGCGAGCCAGAGCATGGTGAGCGACTTCCCGGAGCCCTGGGTGTGCCAGACGACCCCGCCTCGCTCTTCCGGCTTCGCGCCGTTGACGATTCGGGCCATCGCGGATCTCACTGCGCGGTACTGTTGGTAGCGCGGAAGCTTCTTCACGAGGCGCCCGTTCTCCGGCTCGAAGACGACGAAGTCGCGGAGGATGTCCAGGAGCGTGCTGGGCGCGAGGAGCCCGATGATCAGCTCCGCCTGTCCCTTCGGCTCGACGCCGAACCGGGCCCGCGCCTCTTCCGGAGTGAACGGTTCGACGGACTTCCAGGGCGAGTACGCCTTCTCGGGTGCGCCGACCGAGCCGAAGGCAGCCTGGGCGCCGGAGATGCCCACGCACATCAGGTTGTAGTCGAACAGCTCCGGCGCCCCCTTCGACTCCTGGTACCGTTTCAGCTGGCGGACTGCACGTGCCTTCCAGACGTCACCGATAAGCGTCCCGGACTTCGCCTCGATCACGACCAAAGGAATGCCGTTCACGAAGAGCACGAGGTCGGGGATGACGTGGCGCTCGTCGTCTTCGCTGCCGCCGTCACGTTCTCCCGCCCGCCGAACGCGCATCTGCGTGGTCACGACGTACTCGTTCTTTCCGACGCCTGGCTCTGGATAGTCGAAGTCGAAGAAGTGGACCGTCCGGGTGCGGCGTCCGCCTGACTCGTCGACGTCGAGGGGCATGCCGTAGGTCAGGTACTCATGGATGGCCTGGTTCCGGGCGATGCCCGTGGCGGGCACGTTGCGCAAGTTGAAGATGGCCCGAGCGATGTGGTCGTCGGTCATCCACGGGTTCAGTCGCTTGAGCGCCGCTCCGAGCCGCCCCTCGAGCAGGACGTCTCGCTCGTCGGCCCGATCTTTTGCGAGTACGGCGCGGGGAACGTAGGTGTAGCCGAGCTTCTCAAGCAGCTCCCGTGCCGGCGTCTCCGCCTCGTTCAGTTCGTTGACGCGGCTGATCGGAACTGTCATGGTTCACCAGACCTTCGCAGTCGATGCGTCGAAGAACACCACTTTCAGTGTTCCCTTGACGAACCGCCGGCCGGTTCGGCGGCTGGCGAGCACTTCTTCGCGACGTCCGGCGAGACCCGCCGCGTGGCCAATGAGTTTCCGGTTCGCTTCGGAGTCGGGAGGGCCGTAGACACCGACGTACAGCCGGCTGAGGGAAACGTTCTTGGCGATGGCGGCGAGGAGATGCTCGTCCTGATCGCTGAGCCCCCAGCCGTAGGTGAACAGGCTTCCATGCATGTTTTCGAATCGTCGGAACGCCCACGACAGATAGCTGCTCGCCTCAATCCGCCGAAGCTTATCCTGCGAGGTTCCTTCGGAGACCACCAGCGGGTACTGCTTGGCGGCCAGCGAGGCGCGGACCTGGTCAATCAGGCGCTCGCCCGTTGTGTTCCAGACGAACTTTCGCACTTCACCAGCCACCGTGGTCAGGTGCAGGGCGCCGTGAAGGAAGAGCAGGTGCCGAATGCCAGTGCTCGCGGGAAGGTGGATGCAATAAGAGTCCGGCGTGTCCGGCTCGCGGCCGAAGCCATCCTCAAAGCCGAATGGCTCAGTCCTCA
>CAYTVQ010000395.1:0-1782 GCA_964441615.1 uncultured Caulobacterales bacterium
GATCTGCCGGAGCGCGCCGGCGAAATCGCGCGTCGCAAAATTGGCTTCCGCGGCCTTGAGGCGCCGGCCCGGACGCAACGGATCGATCAGGACGGCGCGCTCGAAATAGGCTTTGCTCTCGCCCCAAAGACCTTGGCGCCGCGCGATGCTGGCGAGCGCCGTCAAAACGTCTGTGTTGTTCGGCCACTTGGCGCTCAGCTCTTCGAACTTCGCGCGCGCCCCGGCGTAGTCGCGCTTGACCCAATATTCGAAATAGGCGTCGGCGAGGAGAACCTCAGCGAGTTGTGGCTTCAGTCGTCGCGCCTCTTCAAGAGCGCGCGCAGCGGCCGCGCGCCGGCCTTCGGTCGCATCGGAGGCGTTGAAATGGAAATAGGCGTGAACGCGCGCGAGAAGCGCCCAGGCCAGCGCAAAATCGGGATTGGTCTCCACGGCCTCTTCGAGCAGACGCTGAGCGCTGCGCACATTGGCGTCGATCGTGGTCCGATAAAGCTTCAGCGCCTTCTGGTAGCCCGCGAAAGCCTCCGGCGCGACGGCCGGAGTGAGCGCCTCGCTTTCGCCCTCGGCGATCCTGGCCTTCAGCGCGGCGGCGACGGCCATCGCGACCTTGGCCGCTATCTCGCTCTGTATGCTGAACGCATTCTCGGCGCTCCGCTCGTAGACGTCCGACCAGATCTGCGTGTCGCGCGCCGCGTCGATGAGTTTGGCGGCGACGACGATGTCGCCGCCGTCGCTGCGCACGCTTCCCTGAACGATCATGGCGACGCCGAGCCGCCGCCCCATCTCGCGCACGCTGACATCCTTGCCTTTGAAGGACGAAGCCGAGCTTTGCGAGATGACTTTAAGGTCCGCCGATTTGCCGAGAAGGCTGCTGACGAGTTCCGCCAGCCAGTCGCCGAACTCGGGGTCGCCGCCCGACGCCGAGCGGACCTCGAACGGCAGAACTGCGATCGATTTGTCGGCGGGCGCAACACCGCCGCGCATGGCGAAGGCGAGGGCCGCAGCCGCAATGAGGGCGGCGGCCAGCGCTCCGATCAGCAACGGCTTTGCGGCAAGCCTCGCCGCGGTCTTGTTTGTGGCGAGGGCGGGAGGCGGCGGCTGCGCGGATGTCGCGGGCTTCGACGCTGGCGGCGCGCTCTTGCCTGAAAGCTTCGCGCGCAGCGCCTGCGCCAGCTGCTCAAACTCCAGCGCGCCGGTTCCCTCGCTCCAGGACGAAAAGTCGATGGTCTGGATCTGGCGGAAGCCGATCTTCGGGGGAACGGCGTCGAGCGCGATCGGCACCAGCACGCCCTTGTCGCGCCCGACCGTCGCTTCGTCGGCGACCCACATCGAGGCGACGGACGCCTTCGACCAGCAGACCAGCACGACCTTCGCGGCGTCGAGCCTCTCTTCCGTCTCTTTGGAGAACTCGGTCCCGCCCTCGATATTCTTGTCCCACCATATCGAGAAACCGGACGCCTCGAGCGCCGCCGCCAGCCGCTCGACGCGCTCGCGGTCGGCGCGCGAATAGGAGATGAAGATATCGCTCAGACGGTCCCCGGCCTTACTTGCTCAGCGATTTGACATTAGACTTTTCAACAGACCGTTGCATCGGATTTGGCGATCGCGACCTTTTTGCGCTGCGAATGCGGTAACTCAGGCGCCGTTGCCTCCCTTTGCCGGGCCATTCAACGAGGGTAATCCAGCCTAGCGCGGCGTACACCCGCCGCTCCTAATTGTCACTTGGCCAGCTAGCCAAGGGCGCTGCACATGCGACCGGGCGAACCTGCCGCTTGATCGCCGCTG
>CAYTVQ010000396.1:0-1779 GCA_964441615.1 uncultured Caulobacterales bacterium
CGAAATAGCCCTTGGCGGCCTTGTAAACCTTCTTGTGCTTGGCGTGCGCGGGCACGCCTCTTTTCACGCGTGACATCTAGCCTCTCCTCAGCGGTCGTAGGGCATGTATTTCTTGACGATGCCGGCATCGGCGTCAGAAAGAATCTGGGTCCCCCGATTCTGCCGGATATACTTGCCGTTGTGGCTGATGAGGCGGTGGCGCTTGCCCGCGACCCCGGCCTTCACCTTGCCGGACGCGGTCATCTTGAAGCGCTTTTTGGCGCTCGATTTGGTCTTCAGCTTTGGCATTTCGCTATTCCCAAAAGGCGCCTTGCGGCGCATGCATGAACGACCGCCAGGGCATGCCTTGGGCCCGGCGGCCGGAAGCGGCGGGTTATAGCCAAAGAATCCTCCGATGCAACCCGGTTTCGCGGCAGAATGAGCGCCGAACCCGCCGAACCGGCTCGTTATGAGCGATTTTTGGGCCTAGGCTGATCCGCCGCGCAATTCCTGTGGGGTGACGTGCGCCTGTTAATGGTTCTGCTGAGCCTCATGCTTGCGCCTCTGACAGCGCGAGGCGGCGAGCCGATCTCAAGCGTCGCCTACCGGATCGACTACGGCGGCTGGTACACGGTCCCGGTCTTGGTGAACGGCAAGGGGCCTTACGATTTCATCATCGACACAGGCGCGACGCACTCAATCGTCTTCGGCAATCTCGCCGCCATACATCAGTTTGCGCCGACCGGCGGGCCGCCGCAGCGCGTGCTTGGCCTCGCCGCCTCGGGGCGTTTTCCGACCTATCATGTCGGCGAGATTGCGCTCGGCCCCGCCAAGCTCGCCAATGTCGTGACCGTGGTTCTTGACGAATGGAAGGTCGGCGACGTGGCCCCCTATGGGGTTCTCGGCCTCGATTTTCTCGAACGCTATTTCGTCATCATAGATCGGGCCCGCGGCGAGGTGCGCCTGTACGACAATCAGACGCCCCTCGAAATCGGTGAAAGGGGATGGACCTGGACAACCCTGTCCGCCCGCCGCTTCAAGGTCACGGACGCCCTGCTCTACACGGTCGACGGCTATGTGAATAATCGACTTGTGCGCTTGATGATCGACCTCGGGGCCACCGGCACGATCATAAACCGGCAGGCAGCAGCCAGAATCCAAAAAACCGGCAGTTTCGCCATCGTATCCAATCCGCGCAATGGCGCCACCGAAAGCCGGGTGAAGGGCGCGCTCAATGAAAAAGCCGAGCAGGAGCCGCGGCAGGTCGAAAAGATCAGGATCGGCCGCACTCATTGGTACAAGCGGATCATTATGATTCACGACGCGCCCATCTTCGATGAGCTCGGCGTGCAGGACGCCGCATTCGGACTTTTGGGCTCAGATCTGCTCCTTGATCGCAGTTTTGCGTTCGACTTCAAGGGCGAGCGGCTCTGGATCGGGCCTAAGGGACGATAGGCGCCTGCCCCGCGCCAGCGCTCGCAGGCGCCGAGCGGCTGGAGCGGAAATTGCCGTCGCCAACATAGGACGCGACCACTCCTTGACCCTTGAGTGCGCTCCGCGGAAGGGCCAGCGTCGCCACGCCGTCCGTCTTGAGCGGAACAACGGCGAGCAACTCGCCCCCGATCGAAAAAGAGACGAACCCGGTAGGCATCCGCCGTTCTGATCCGGCGACGGCCACCACCGCATTGCAGAGCGCCAGGTCAGCTCCCGGTTGGGCATAGGGCATGCAGTGCAGCGACGTGAAACTGGGGCCATCACGCGCGCCGTCCGCGGCGATCGCCAACTGGAACGCCGGCGCGG
>CAYTVQ010000397.1:0-1773 GCA_964441615.1 uncultured Caulobacterales bacterium
TTCATTGCTGCTCCTGTACTGCGTGGTTGCGGGCGACAGGATTGCGCACAACGGACTCTGTGCACACGCTGTGCCGGGTTATAAAGATATTAGTTTCATTTTGAAAATCCATGCCGGCATAGAGTGTGCACAGTGTTACAAGGCGTTTCAATTTTTAATTTTCCATTTTTTTAATTTTGGTATCCATTTTTACATTCTCTTGATTTCATCTCCTTATTAGTTTTACAAGTATTTGACTATTCTTTATTCATTTCTAGTTGCAAGTCATGTTTGAATTATTTGTTGCGTCATGTCTGCATTTTAAATCTCTTCCTATTCTTTTGTTTTCTTCATATTTCTTTATTCCTAATTTATTTTCCAATATAAGTCTCGAGAGCAAGTCACACTTCGTCATTAAATGCCTTGTAACGTGCTCGTATTGCCGCCGTGCCTCTCCCCCGGCCGCTATACAAAAGCTAAATTAAATATTTTCTGCCAAGCGTGAAAGGTAAATGTCCAAGTGGCATGGAGGCAATACAATGTTACCTGCATGTGGCACTTTCTGTTCAAAGCGTTGAAGTTTCAAGTTTGCAGTCATTTTATTCATTGCTCAATTACTTCAAATGATTCAGATGTTTTCTTCATACTTGTCCATAGATTAATTGCCTCTTTTGTCTGCGGTGAAAAAGATGTTTCAATCATAAATATCTTTTTCTCTGTTTCATAAAGCAATAACCATCTGTCAATTCTCAACTCTGATATTTTATCGTCAATAAGCCCTTTGTCAACATTAATATTGTAATACAGTGCAATGCTGCTCTTGGTTGTTTTCAAATCATCAATACTTATGGTTTTATCTGAAAGAAGAGCCAGTGATTGAGTAAAGAAAAATTTTTCAAGTGTAAAATCTTGCTCTTTATACTTGGATTTGTCATAAGCAGCAATTGAAATCTTATTCTTGAATTCAAACTTTGTATAGTTATAAGAATCCACATCTTCTCCTGTTATCATTGTAGATGAGTCCTTGGATTTTGACATATCATCAATCTTATCCAAAACTAAGTCAAGTGGATTTCTTGATGGTGTGTAGATTCCGAATTCATACTTGTTTCCAAAAACAAATTCGTCCACTTTTACATTTTTAATCATCTCACCAAATGGACTTTTCTCAAGCTCTTCTGCCATATATTCTCTAATTGTTCGGTTGGCTTTAAATCCTGTTAAGTCCAAGTATTCGTCATAGTTGCTTGCATGGTTTACAGTAAATTTAACTATTGGCTTTTGAAGAAAATATCCTTGCTCACTATTAATATAAAATTCTGAAGCGTTGATTGATTTTAATTCTCGTTTTGGTAAATCGTCTTGAATAACAATTTGCCTTTCTTTATTTCCAAGTATAGTTCTTACATTCTCGGGGCTTCTAAGAAACTCCGCAATGATGCCTAAAACCATAACAAGAATTGCAAATGCCATGAAAGTATAGATTGCTTTTAATATGGATTTACGAGGCGGTTTTTTTCTTGCTCTTTATTTAGAAGTCGGAAAGTAAGAACTGCCAAGGCAAGCACAATTCCGAGTGCACCATATGTCAAATATTTTTCCATGTTAGGTCAGTTTTATCTTTTTAAAATGCAATTATGTCCGTTCATTTCTTGCAATCAGTTTCAAGTTAACAGTATCACCAGCCATTGCAGGTAACGTGGCCGTATTGCCGCCGTGCCACTCCTCCGGCTGCCATGCAAAAGCTAAGTTAAATATTTTTTACCAAGCATGAAAGAAAATTCTTCAAGTGGC
>CAYTVQ010000398.1:0-1765 GCA_964441615.1 uncultured Caulobacterales bacterium
CGTCGCCCGAGCCGGTCAGCATGAGCGTTGATGTTGCGTCGGCGACGATCATCATCGCTTCGAGGCGCCGCAGATAACGGTCGGTCCGCCAGTCTTTTGCGAGTTCGACGCAGGCGCGCAAGAGCTGCCCGCGATGCTGATCGAGCTTGCCCTCAAGGCGCTCAAGCAGCGTGAAGGCGTCGGCTGTGCCGCCGGCGAAACCGGCGAGGACCGCGCCGCCCGAGAGGCGCCGGATCTTGCGGGCGTCGCCCTTCACGACCGTCTGGCCGTGACTGACCTGCCCGTCGCCGCCAATCACAATCTCGCCGCCCCGCCGCACCGCCAAGATGGTCGTTCCATGCATCTGCGCCGTCATTTCACTCTCCGCCGCCGCTTGACGATATTGCCGCTAGCGCGCGACAAGACCTGCCCGCTGGGGGCGTTCCACACTCTCAAATCAGGGGTCAGCATGAAATTCAACAAATTCGCCATTGTCTTTGGCTCGGCTGCGCTCGCAGCCGCCGCCGGATTCGCCCTGGCGTCGGGCTCGGCGTCGGCCGGCGAATGGGCCGACCGCTGCGCCGAGCGCCTCAAGGCGGATGGCCGCGATACGGCCGGCTGCTATTGCCTTGAGGAGCGGATCAACGCCGATCCGAGCCTCGTCGATGAATTCACAAGGCTTGCAGAGATCGCCGACCCGGCCGCGCGCTACGCCGCAGCAAACGCAAGCGCCAAGGCGGCGATGGACGCCTGCACCCGGAAGTAGTCCGGAAATCTGGAGGCCAGAGCGGCGCCCCAACGGGCGCCGTTTTCGCTGGCGCCGGGGAATGTCAGCAGGTTGCGCCCTGTTTCAGGAAACTCCGGCAGTTCGCCTCGAAGGGGCGATGGGAAATGCGCGCGTTCCAGCCCGCCGTGAAGGCGCAGCCGCCCTCTTCGCCGAGCTGGGAGCGGCAGACCTCAAAGCCCGTCCGGTACTGGGCGCTCATGACGCCGACATTGCTGCCGGCAAGGTTGAAGCCTTCAGAGAAACAACTGCACAGAGCCCCATCACGCGCGCTGGGCGTCACCGGCGTCGCGACCGTCGTGCCGCCGCTGACCGGGTCGATCGTGATCGGCCCCCGCTTGCCCCCGGTGATGATCGCATAGGCCGCGACGGCCAGCACGAACAGCACCAGAATTCCGCCGAAAACCGCTTCAATTCTCATCTCACATCCCCAACGCGAACACCCACGGCCCGACATTGCCGAACCTTGATCATACCCCATCAGGCGGCCGCCGCCAGATGGCCGCAGGCCCCTGAGGCAATTCCGCCACAGATCAGCGCCGCTGATTGCGGCGCGCCAGCAGTTTCAGGCGCAGCGCATTGAGCTTGATGAAGCCTTCAGCGTCCTTCTGATCGTAAACGGCGTCTTCCTCGAACGTCACATGCGCCATGGAGTAGAGGGACTTCGGCGAGGATCTGCCGATGACGCTCGCCGACCCCTTGTACAGCTTGACCCTGACCGTCCCCTCGACATGCTCCTGACTCCTGTCGATCAGAGCCTGGAGCATTTCGCGCTCGGGAGCGAACCAGAAGCCGTTATAGATGAGCTCCGCGTAGCGGGGCATGAGGTCGTCCTTGAGGTGCCCGGCGCCGCGGTCGAGGGTGATCTGCTCGATGCCGCGATGAGCGGCGAGGAGAATGGCGCCGCCCGGCGTCTCATAGACCCCGCGCGATTTCATGCCGACGAAGCGGTTCTCCACGAAATCGAGCCGGCCGATCCCGTGCTTCCCCCCGAGCACGTTG
>CAYTVQ010000399.1:0-1761 GCA_964441615.1 uncultured Caulobacterales bacterium
ACACGATAAGATCGACTCCCTCGACGATCTCCCGCATCTGGGGCGAGCGCTCGACAAGGTCGCCATGGACGGCCAAGGGCCGGAGATTCGCGAAAACGCCGAGTCCCTTGCGAATGGCAAGGAGACCCTGTTCGGGACGAACGGACCCATGATCCCATTTCGGACCGCCGACAGCGCCGAGCAGAACCGCATCCGACTTCTGACAGAGCGCCAGAGTCTCGGCCGGGAGCGCGCTGCCGGTCGCATCGATCGCCGCCCCGCCGATGAGACCACGAACCAGCTTGAAATGGTGACCGAACCTTTCCGTAACCGCGCACAGAACGTCGCAGGCGACGCTCGTCACTTCAGGCCCGACGCCATCCCCCGGCAATACGGCGATGGTGTATGTACTCATGACAGGTTCTCCTTTTCACGCGCGCGCTCGAAAGCTTCAATCAAGGGAATCCGGTCGAGGAGAAATCCCAGAGGGTCGAGGCCGTCCAGCAGACAGCGCCGCGCAAAGGGTTCGACCGAGAATGAGACGAGGGCGCCATCCGGCAGCCGTAGCGTCTCGGACTGAAGATCGATGACGATCTCGATGCCCGGAGCCGCGAGCAGACGGCGATGCGCTTCATGGTCCACCGTCACCGGCAGAAGGCCGTTTTTCAGTGCGTTGCTCTTGAAAATGTCGGCGATGTCCGACGACACGACGGCGCGGAACCCGAAATCGAGGAGCGCCCACGGCGCATGCTCGCGGCTGGAGCCGCAACCGAAATTCGACCCGGCGACAAGAATGGCGACATCTTCCGGATAGACGCCGTTGAACGGCGAGTCGTTCCTGGCCCGTCCCTGCGCATCGTAACGCCAGTCGAAGAAGGCGGACCTGCCAAGACCCTCGCGCGATGTGGTCGTCAGGAACCTGGCCGGAATGATCTGGTCGGTATCGATATTGTCCTGCGGCAGCACGAATGTGCGCGAGGTGAGCATACCGAACGGTCGGAACGAGGTCATGCCGCCTCCCCCTTCCGGCTCAGATAGCGCCGCGGATCAGCAATGCGGCCCTCGATGGCGGAGGCCGCGGCGGTCGCCGGGCTCGCAAGCACGGTGCGCACGCCCTTGCCCTGACGTCCGACAAAATTGCGGTTCGACGTTGAGACCACAAGATCGCCGGGCGCGCCGATGTCGCCGTTCATGCCGATGCACATGGAACATCCGGAGTCCCGCCACTCAGCGCCGGCTTCGAGAAAAATTCGATGCAGATTCTCCGCTTCCGCTGCGCGCTTGACCGTCTCGGAGCCCGGCACGACGAGCACTGCTACCCCCGGCTTCACTTTCCGACCGCGCATCACCTCCGCAGCCTCGCGCAAATCAGAAAGACGAGAATTGGTGCAGCTGCCGATGAAGACGCGATTGACTGCGGCGCTTGTAAACGGATCTCCTGGCTCGAAGCGCATATAGGCGGCGGCGAGCCTCTCCGATTCAGTTCGCGGGCGCGGCGCGGCGCCATCGACGCGCGCAGCAGCCGCGGGCGACACGCCGTAAGTGATCATGGGGGCCAGCCCCGCAACATCTATGCGCACTTCGCGGTCGAAGAGCGCATCCTCGTCGGTAGCAAGGCTCCGCCAGAAATCCGCCGCGCGCTCGAACTCGACGCCCTTTGGGGCGTATTCCCGGCCGCGCAGATAGGCGATCGTCGTCTCGTCCGGCGCGACCATCCCGGAACGCGCGCCCGCCTCGATCGACATGTTGCAGAGAGTCATGCGCCCATCCATGGAGAGGGCG
>CAYTVQ010000400.1:0-1748 GCA_964441615.1 uncultured Caulobacterales bacterium
CGACCGGCGCCGTCGATTTTGCGATCAGCGCCTCCATCGGGTCGTTTGACGACGCGGTCGGCGCCGGCTCGGCGGCCGGGATCGCAGCCGCCTCGATCGCGGCCTCAGGACTTGGCGCGGGCGGGGGCGCTGAGGCGGCAACGGTCGCAGGCGTGGGCCCGCAGGCAAATCCTTCACGCGCAAGGCCAGCGACGATATCGGTTGCCCGCGCCGCGCAGAAGCCGGCGCTCTGATTGGCGTGATAGGGCGTCGATATATGGGCGCCGTTGTCGCGAACGACTCTGAGGTCGCAGGCCTTGCCGACCTTGCCCGGCGCAAGCACTTCAATCGTGCGCACGTCGGAGCCGCGCGCGCAGGTCTGCGATTCGGCGGCCCCGAGCGCCGGCGTCGCGGCCGCGCCCATCAAGGCGACGGTGACAATGAGAACTCGCATGGGTCCCCTCCTTGCGAACGGCCGACCGGTGTTGTCCACCGGTTGTCGCGGGGGAATGTAAACAGTTTCTTAGCCACAGCGCGACGATTTCGCTGCACTGCGACGCTGCGGCCATGGAGCGTCAGGTAATGCGGTCAAGGATAAAGTAACGGCAACGATAGTCGTCCTGCTGACTAACTTCCGTGGCGCCCGCCGCTGTCTTCCGCCAATGCGACGGTTCCAGCTGGGGAAAACGGACGTCCCCTGAAATGTGGGCGTCGATCCTCGTGAAGTGTATCCGGCCGGCGGCAGGCAGGGCCGCTTCATATATCCGTGCGCCGCCGTTGATCATGACCTCCTCGCCGCGCGGCGCGGCGCGGCGAAACGCCGCTTCGAGGCCTGGGGCTGAAAGGATCCTCTGCGCCGCCATAGGTCTGCTCGAAACGACAATGTTCATTCGGCCAGGCAGCGGCCTGCCGATGCTCTCGAAGGTCTTGCGTCCCATGATGATCGGCTTGCCCATGGTCAAGGCCTTGAAGCGCTTGAGATCGCTGGAAAGTCTCCAGGGCATGGCGCCGCCGCGTCCGATGACATTGTTGCGGGCGGCCGCCACGATGAGGGTGACGCGCATTCAACCGCCCGCCAGCTTTCCGAGGGCCGCGCGATCGAGGCGATAGACCGTCCACTCGCTCATGGGCGCGGCGCCGAGCGATCTGTAGAACGCGATCGCGGGCGCATTCCAGTCGAGTACGGACCATTCCATCCGGCCGCAGTCATGGTCGCGGGCGAGGCGCGCAAGCTCGATGAGGAGGGCCTTGCCGACGCCTTGGCCGCGCATCTCCTCCTTGACGAAGAGGTCCTCAAGATAGAGTCCGCGCCTCCCGAGAAACGTCGAGTAATTGAAAAAATAGAGCGCAAAGCCGCATGGCGCGCCGCCGCGCTCGGCGATGAGGGCCCCTGGTCCGCCGGGTTCGGCGAGGTCGCGCGTGAAATCCGCGGCCGTCGCGAGCGCCTCGTGCTCAAGCTTCTCATAGCGCGCCAGAGCGCGCACGAGATCGGCGATCGTCGCGCCGTCTTCAGGCTGGGCCCTCCGGATACGGAGGATCATATCGCGACCGGGGCCCTGATATGGCCCTGCGCTTCATAGCCGACGATCTCAACGTCCTCGTAGCTGAACTCGCGCACGTCCGTGATCGCGGGGTTGAGATGGAGCCGCGGCAGCGGCCCGGGTTGGCGCGCGAGCTGCAGGCGCGCCTGATCGAGGTGATTGGAATAGAGGTGCGCGTCGCCGAGCGTGTGGATGAATTCGCCGGGTTCGAGCCCCGTCGCCTGCGCC
>CAYTVQ010000401.1:0-1737 GCA_964441615.1 uncultured Caulobacterales bacterium
GCCTGCTTCTCGTGCTCGACGCCGCGAGGCGTGCGGCGCCCAACGCCTGAGCGCCCAAAAATGGCTCCCCGAACTGGACTCGAACCAGTGACCCGCTGATTAACAGTCAGCTGCTCTACCAACTGAGCTATCGGGGACCGCCGCTGGAGGCCGGCCTATAGCAAATCGCCTACAGCAAATCCATTGCCAATTCGTGGCGGGGAGGGCTGGCGCCGGCGCGGGCCGGCCCTAAGATCGGAGGCTCCGGAGGGAGGGATCGATGCAGAGACTTGCCCCAAGATGGACCTTGAGCGCCGCCGGCATGGCGCTTGCTGGGCTCGGCGTCGCTGCCGCGCAGGTCTCCGACAAGCGCTATGATCCTGAAATGCGCCAGATCCTGACGGCGACCCCTTACGGCGTCGTCGTCAGCGATATTCCCTTCGACGGCTTCGCGCCGCCGCCCGCGCTGATCGCGCTTGGCAAGAGCGCCTGCGCTGCGAACCGTCTCAGCTTCTCGCTGAACGGCGGGACACTGTCGCAGACGCTGGTGACGAACGGCGCCGCCGAGACCGCCATCGTCTCGCGGCTGATCAAGGGCACAACGATCGTCGGAACCGGCTATGTCGTCAGATATCTCCCAAGCCTCAACCGTCCGGATTGGGTCCTTGTTCGCTATCCGGCGAGCGGGGTCCTGCTGTCGAGCCAGTCGACGCCTTCGGGCGCGCCGACGCCCAACGCGCCCAGCTATCAGGCCTTCGTCCCCTGCGATCTAAAGCCCTGAAAGCGAGACGGCCGCGTCTTGGGGGAAACGCGGCCGCTACTCACTGTCGTGGGGTATGGTGGGGTATCTTCTCGGGAGAAGACACTACGCAATCTGCACGCAAACTCTTAACAGATGGTTAACAGGCGCAGCATTTTCTAACATTCCGCCTGCAGAACGAACCTTGAAGAGATTCGAAATCTCCGGGAAGCCCCCCGCGCGGCGCTAACTTTTTACGGATCACAGTCTTACGAAACGGTCTGCGGGCCAATTCCCGAGGACCGAATCGCCCCGGCGGGGCCCCGGCCGTGCCGTCCGTCACACGGTTCCGGTCGCCAAGCGCCGATATTGTTCCCAGACACAGGAGGCGCTCATGTTGCGGAAGGATTCAGTCGTCATACTGGCGGCGATTGCCCTGCTGGCCCCGGCCGCGTCGGTTGCGGGAAATCTGAAGGGCGCGGCGATCAGCCCGCCGGCGCAGGCCCAGTCGCGCGCAACCAAGGATACGATCCAGCGCATCTGCAAGGTCAGCTACGATCCGAGCCCAAGCGAGGGCGCAGGGCGCGACCGTCTCGCGAGCGCGGAATGTCCGGTGAATTCACCGCTGAACAAGGGCGACGCCTGCTTCTGCGTGGTCGCGGTCGATGGGCAGCCCTATGCGGCCGCCGGCAAGGTCGCGTTCCTTTTGCCTGGAGGCGGCTACAGCTGGTAGACGCTCGCGTTATCGGCGGCGCAGCGCCAGCGGTCTCGGCGCGCGGCCCGACAGCGCCAGTTCGTGCGCCGGCGGCCGTCCCTCGCGGATGCGGTCGAGCTCTTCGTTGAGCTCAGCCGTAACGTTCCCCTGCCGTTCGCCGGTCCAGGCCCAGCGATAGAAGCGCGCGACGTCGGCGCCGATGCAGTACATCGCCGGCACAAAGAACAGGGTGACGAACAGGGCGAAGAAGACCCCCATGGTGAGCGCGATCACCGTGGGCTTGAGGAAGTTCGCGTCGATCGAA
>CAYTVQ010000402.1:0-1734 GCA_964441615.1 uncultured Caulobacterales bacterium
ATCGCCGCCTTGAGAACCGCGTTCGTCGACGCGCGCCGTTTCAGATCGAGCAGCGCCGCCGGGCTCACGTCGAAGCTGTCGCCATTGGTCTTGAGAAGCTTGCGGATGACCGACAACGACCCGTAATTCAGCAGCGCGCGCTTTTCAGCCTCGGACCAATCTTTCAGCTTCTTTTCTTTTCCGTTCTTGTCTTTCGGCTTCGGCTCGCCTGTGTCGATGACGATGATGCTGGCGTCGCCGTCGCCGCGGCGGTTGACGCGGCCGAAGCGCTGCACCATGCGCTCCCACGCGACAAGGTCGCAGACCATATGATCCGCATCGAGATCGACGCCGACTTCCGCCGCCGAAGTCGCGACAAGGAAGACCGGCTTGTCGGTTTTGTTCGTTTCGCCCGCGATGAACCCGAGCGGGTCTTTCAGCCGTTTGGCCGATTCCTCGCGCTCGAAGAAGCGACGAGCGCCGGTAAAGAGCTCGACTTCAACTTTTTGCTTTTCGCCTTTCTTCGGCTTCGATTTCTCAGCGAGTGCTTCGAAGACTTTCTGCGCCGTTTCGCGCTTGTCGCAATAGATCAGGCAACGGATGGGCTTTTGACCCCCTTCCGAGAGTTCCCATGCAGCGCCGGCGAGCGCATCTTCGAGCTTTTCTTTTTTTTCCTCACCGGCGGGCGGCCCTTGCGCATGAGTTTTTTGCTCCGCATCTGCGTCCGAGCCTTCCAGCCTTTTCCCGCCGCTAAGCCCTTTGATCGAAATCGCCTTCCTTGCATTGAGTCGCTTCGCAACGACTTCATCCTCGCGATCGGCGTCGGTCAGGCGAAAAATTTCGCCCGCGCGTTCGCGCCCGGTCGCCGACAGCGACAGCAGCCGGAAGGGCGGAATGATCGCGCGAAGCGCCGCCTCGCGGCTCCCGAGCGCGCCCTGCCTGTCGGCGGCGTAATCGGCTTCAATCCCCTTCTCGACCGCTTCAATGAGCTTCTCGAATGGCGGGACAAGATGGGCCTCGTCGAGCACGATCAGTGTATCGGCCCCGATGAGGCCCGCATGGTAGGGCCTCATCTTGCGCGACACGCCATAGCCCTCGAACAAGAGGCGCGAGCCGACCATGTCGACCGTGCCGATGATGATCGCTGGCGCCGCCGGATCGGCGAGCCATTCGCGATTGTCAGCGAACTGCCCGCGCAAGGTCGATATCGGCAACCGTCGGTCCGAAAGGCCGAGCGGCTCCTTCAGGACCTGTGCCGCACCGTCGAGCGCCGCCCCCAGCTTTTCCGCTTCCGCCGTCGCCTGGTCGACGACGGCACGCCGATCGACGACATAGACGAGGCGTCGGGGGAGTTTCTTTTTCGCTTCCGCGTCGGCGCGAGCGCGCGCGATCAGCCAGATCGCCATCACACTTGTCTTGCCCAGCCCCGTCGGCAAATCGAGCGCGGCGGGAAGATCGCCCTTGCCGACATGGTTCGCGAACAGCCGTTCTTGCCATTTGAACGGCGGATAGCCGGTTAGCGCTTTGAATGCGGCGGCGAAGTCCATCCAGCCTCCGGGCGATAGCTGCTTATTTCCTGAAGTGTGGATGATGTCAGCCCCAATTTTTCCACGGGAGTTGCAGCTGCATTAGCGCTGCATTGACCAATACGCTTTCAGATTTGTTGGAATGCACGAATCGAACGGACCCTCCCAGCCCTTACTCCCCCTGCCCGCCCCGCCGGCGGCGGCGGACACGCCCCTCGTCCCCGCCCGG
>CAYTVQ010000403.1:0-1724 GCA_964441615.1 uncultured Caulobacterales bacterium
TCAACGCCGTGGTCGGCGCGCAGGTGGCGGCGCGCGCCGTGGTCGCGACGCTCGAGAAAGCGCCCTGAACCTCGCGCAAGCGAAAGGCTGAGTCCCGGCTTTCGCCGGGATGAGCGAAGATCGCACGTAAAACGGGGCCTTCGCGCGATGCGCATGAGCGGGACCCCGGCCATTTTCGCGGGGTCGCGGGGTTTTTCACACTGCTTTTAACCGTATGCGGATGGTTCGCACACGCATGACGCGATTGACGCGGCGCCAATTTCGCCCGAGTTTGTGTTTCACGTGAAACAGCAAGGATTCCAGAGGGTTGCATATTCTCTAGGCGGCGCGCGGTCCGAACAGAATGATGGCGGCGCCGAGGAGGGAAACGGTTGCGCCAATCACATCCCAGCGGTCCGGGCGGGCGCCCTCTACGAGCCACAGCCAGAACAGGGCCGCGACGATGTAGACCCCGCCATAGGCCGCATAGGCGCGCCCGGCGTGCTCCGCCTCCACAAGGGTCAGCAGGTAGGCGAACAGCGCCAGCAGCAACAATCCAGGAAGCAGCCAGAGCGGCGACTTGTCGAGGCGGAGCCAGGCCCAAAAGGCGAAGCAGCCGGCGATTTCGGCAATAGCGGCTCCTACGAATGCAAGCAGCCAGGTTTTCATGCGCGGCTTTTGAAGTTGCTTCTCCGACGGGAACGCGGCGTCATTTTGAAACAGAGGGGCGGGCCGTCCGTCGTTGTCAAGGTTCCGGCACCAGGGACAGAAGGAGAGCAGGATTCCTTCACGTGCGGTCGCGCGACTCCCGCGGAGACCAGCGGAAGGGCTGCGAACTCCGCCTAATCCGGTCACAGCTCCAGAGAGAGCCGGATTCAGCGTTCAATTCAAATTGTCAAAGAGCAGACGTCGGTTCGAAAGAACCTGGCGCGAGACGACGGTTCCGAAGGGCCTTGGGCAAGCGCGGGGCGCTCCGCCCCGGCAGTCCAAGGCGCGACCGACAAAGCCAAGACGCCGCTTTGCAACCTGCCGCCGATTTGGCCGGAGCGCTTGAGCGTCGCGCCAGCCGACCAATCCGGTCAGCGCGCCACCTCATGCCCGAAGATATCCGGGACGTGTCTCAAAATCAAGAGAAAATCCGCCAGCGGACGAAAAAACATCCGTAGGCGGTATTATTCCACCTCCGCGCGAAAATCATGGTTAAGAGCGGGGCCGCCGTTAGCCCCCGGCGACGGCGCCTCCTGGCGGGAGGCGAGGGGAGAAAGGGGCGCAGGGGCCCAAGGAAACTGGAGGGACTGCGGGCGGCGCGGGGATCGCCTCGCGCCCAACTGAGCGCGCGCATTGGACGGCGCCCCGGGCTTTGTTAGGTTCCGCGCGCATCGAGGAGCCCCAGCCAATGGACAAGGCCATTCTCACCTGCGCGCTGACTGGCGTGCTCACCAATCCCAAGCAACATCCCGTGCCGGTGACGCCCGCCGAGATGGCGGCCGAGGCGCGGCGCGCCTATGACGCGGGTGCGGCGATCGTGCATGTCCATTACCGCGACCAGCGCGAGGGGCTCGGCCATTTGCCGACCTGGGATCCGAAAATCTGCAACGAGATCAACCAGCGCATCCGCGCGGCCTGTCCCGGCATCATCATCAACATGACGACCGGCGTCGTCGGGCCGAAATACGACTACGCGCTCGACTATCTTCGCGCCTGCAAGCCGGAAATGGCCGCCTGCAACGCCGGCACGCTCAATT
>CAYTVQ010000404.1:0-1711 GCA_964441615.1 uncultured Caulobacterales bacterium
AGCACATGACGCCCGAGCAGCTCCGCGCCCACCGCCGCGCCAAGTTCCTCGCGATCGGAAGGGCAGGGCTCGCTTAGTCGCCGGACCCTCTGTTCGGCTATCCCTGCAAGAGGCGCGACCTGTTCGGGTCGATGGCGTTCAGGCCGGCTTTGCGCCGTCATTGCGATCGGCCGCCGCGCCGCCGTCGAGCAGGTCGTCGAGAAAGCTCGCGACAAGCATCGACTGGCTGCTGACGCCCGCCTTTGAGTACACTTGGCTCATCTGTGAGCGAACCGTTCCTGCCGCCGCGCCGCGCAGACGCGCAATCTCGGCAATCTGGAAGCCCTTGATCGCCAGCATCGCCACGTCGGCCTCGGACGGGGAAAGTTTCCATTCGTCGAACTTCTTGCGGACATGATCGGCAAGCGCTCCCCTGGCGACCGACAGCGCCGCCTCCTTCCTGCCGACATCGGCAATAAGACCCCTCACATAGTGAATTCCAAGGGCGATGCCCCCGATCAATGCGAGCGTGACGCCGCCTTCCAGAAATATTTCAATCCCTGCAGGCGATCGGCCCAACTCAACGAAGTCGATGTAGCAATCAATGACGAAAAACACCGCGGCGACCGACTGCAAGCCAACGGTCGCCGAAGCGGCCACAAGAAGGGGGCGGTTCGCCGGGCCATGCAGGCGTTGTGTGGTGTTGCCGGTCATCCAGCGATCGCGTGTTTCCACGGAGTTCCAGCACCCGCTTATGGGTCATCGGGCCGTGCGACGCTAGGGTTCTATGAGGCGCCCAATGCCTAAGTCGCGAAGGAGCTCCCAATGGTGGAGAAAACTGATTTGGCCCTGTCCAAGGTGCCTGCTGCGACCGCTGCGTTCTGGATCGTCAAGATCCTGGCGACCACATTGGGCGAGGTGGGGGGCAACCTGATCAGCATGGACATGCGGTTCGGTTACCTTGCCGCCACAGGGATTCTTGCCGGCCTGTTCGTGGCGCTCGCCGTGATCCAGACGCTTGCGAGGAAATTCCGGCCGGCGCTCTACTGGGCGACAATAGTCGCCTCGACCACGGCGGGCACGACGCTCGCCGATTATTGCACGCGGTCTTTGGGCATAGGCTATACTGGTGGTTCGCTGCTGCTGCTTGGGCTCGTCCTCCTGTCTCTCTTTTCATGGAGAGCGGCGCTAGGTCGCGTTTCCGCAGATCAGATCGCCGATCGGCGGACCGAGGCATTCTACTGGATCACGATCACGTTTTCGCAGACCCTCGGCACGGCCCTCGGTGATTGGTTCGCCGATACGGCGGGCTTCGGGTATGGCGGTTCAGCCGTCATTTTCGGGACAGCCCTTATCGGCCTCCTGGCGCTGCATTATGGTCGCGCCGCGAACGGCGTGATTCTGTTCTGGGCCGCGTTCATTCTCACGCGGCCATTGGGCGCCGTTGTCGGAAACTTCTTCGACAAACCGCTCGATCGTGGCGGGCTGGCGGTCAGTCGCCCTTTGATTGTCGCCGCGCTGGCCGCACTCATGATCCTCGCGCTGGTTGTATTTCCGCACCGCGCCGGCCGCCACGGCAGTGTTGAAAACAAGGCCTCGCCCGCCGGCGCGCGGACGAAGGGAATCCCGATCGGCGCCCAGGACTGATTGATCACCAGAGGACGGCCTCAGATCGCGCCGTGGCAGTGCTTGAATTTCGCGCCTGAGCCGCAGGGGCAGGGGGCGTTGCGCG
>CAYTVQ010000405.1:0-1710 GCA_964441615.1 uncultured Caulobacterales bacterium
CGCATTGAGATTGGCGACGGGCCGGGCGCCCATGGTGAAGACATCGCGCATGATGCCGCCGACGCCAGTCGCCGCCCCCTGATAGGGTTCGATATAGGAGGGGTGGTTGTGGCTCTCCATCTTGAAGATGGCGACGAGCGGAACGCCGTCCGCATCGGGGCCGATGTCGATGACCCCGGCATTCTCGCCAGGTCCCTGCACGACCCAGGGCGCTGAGGTCGGCAGCTTCTTCAAGTGAATCTTCGAGGACTTATACGAGCAGTGCTCCGACCACATCACGGAGAAGATGCCGAGTTCCACGAGATTGGGCTCGCGCCCGAGCTGGCGCTTGGCGAGGTCGTATTCGTCCGGGCTGAGCCCGTGCTCGGCGACAATGGCGGGCGTAACGGTCATGCGGCGTTCCTGTGCGGCGCCGCCTCCATAAGGCGGAAGGCCGGGGAGGGCAAACGCCGCTATTCGGGCGCCTCATCGACGGCCAGACGGTCAGCGCATTGACCCGGGCGACCCAAACGCGATCGCTGAGAGCGAGGCGCCGAGCCTCGCGGAGTCGCGCCTCATGGCCAATTCGGTCGAGTTAGCCGGTCAGTGGCGCCGGCTGGCCGTCATTGCCAGCGCTTCGAGAGACGTTGCGCCATTTCGTCCGCTGCGCCTTTGGCGGCGCCGGCGTAGCCGGTGACCGAATCGGCGACGAAGGGATTGGTTGCGCGCTCGCGGCCGAAAGTGGACATCGGTCCATGGCCGGGGACGAAGCGCATGTCGTCGCCGAGGGGCCAGAGCTTTTCCGTGATTGAGCGGATCAGCGTCGCGTGGTCGCCGCGCGGAAAATCGGTGCGGCCGATCGAGCCGGCGAACAGCACGTCGCCGACGAAGGCTACTTTCGCGTCGCGACTGAAAATTACAACATGTCCGGGCGTATGGCCGGGCGTGTAGACGACGCCGAACCTGACGCCATCGAGGTCCAGTTCGTCGCCGTCCTCAAGCCAGCGATCCGGCGTGCAGTCCTCGCCGTCTTCGATGCCGAACTGCCGCCAGGATGAGCGGATCTGGCTGAGCCAGAAGATTTCCTCCTTCTGCGGACCAATTATTGGGGCTCCCGTTCGGCGTTTGATCTCCTCGGCGGCGCCGGCATGGTCGAGATGGCCGTGGGTCAGCCAGATTTGCTCGATCCTCGCTCCCATCTCGGCGGCCGCTTTCATGATCTTGTCGGGTTCGCCGCCGGGATCGACGACGGCGGCCTTGCCGGATCGCGCCATGACGATCGAGCAGTTCTGCTGGAACGGCGTCACGGGCACGATCTTGACGGAGAAGGGGAGGGACTGGAACATGCGTCTCGTATAGCGGCTGGAGCGCCCGGAGCGAAGCGCCTCCCGCATCGTGGACGTTCAGCCGCCTTTGGTTACACCCAAATCGCCGCCGCTATTCTAGGAGGCGCACGTCGCCCCGCGAGACGATCTTGCCGATTTCCGTGAATACCGCGTCGAGCTCGGCGCCGGACTCGGCATCGTACTGGTATTCGGGTTTCGACGTGCACTGCTGATAGAGGCTGGCGAGGGCGCCGCCCATGTTGAAGGTGACGGCGAAGATGGTGATCCCTTCCGCTTTCATCGCCTGACAGGTCTGGAGGAGCTTGGCGTCGGCCTCCGCCGTGCTCAGGGCGTCGCCGGACTGGTTCGGGTGATTTTGTCCGTCCGTCATGATGACGGCGTATTT
>CAYTVQ010000406.1:0-1676 GCA_964441615.1 uncultured Caulobacterales bacterium
GCACGCGCGCGGGCCGGTAGGCGATCTCGCGATCCGACGCGCCCGCCTTCAGCCAGGCGCTGAAGGCCGCGATGTCATCGGTCGTGACCGAGCGGCCGTCCTCAAAGCGCAGGAGGTTCTCGAGCAGAACCTTGAGCGAGAAGGGCAACGCCGAGAGATCGCCGAGGGTCTTCTCCGCGGCCTTGATGCTGTAATAGGCGTAAGTCTTTCCAGCGACCGATAGAGTCTTCTTGGTCTTGAGCGAATCGCGGCCGGGGATCATCGGGGAACGGGCTCCGTCAAAGGGGATTGGAAAATGCGCTGGGGTTATGACCCAAGCGCAGGGGTCGGGCAATGCGGCTCGCGTCGCCGGTCGCGCCCGGCCCCGAACTGTGGTAGCGGAGCCCGCTGGAGATTCCTGCTTGGAGCCGACTGTAGCATGCGCCCTTCCCTGACAATCCTCGCCGCCCTCCTCGCTGCCGCGCCCGCGGCCGCCGCTCAGCCCAGCCCCATCGCCACCTTCAGGTCATGGGATGTGTTTGCGCGCGAGGTCGACGGCGACCGTATCTGTTTCGCCGCGACGGTCGCCCAGGACAAGTCCCCCAAATCCGTAAATCACGGCGACATCTTCTTCATGGTGGCGAGCTGGAAGTCAGGCGCAGCGACCAATCAGCCAAGCTTCATGGCCGGGTACAATCTCAAGGACGCTCCGGCGCCGACAGTCCGCGTCGGAGCCGAAAAATGGTCGATGTATGCCGACCAGAACGAGGCCTTCATCGAGTCCGCCAAGGACGAACAGGCGCTCATCGCCGCGATGCGCAAGGGAGCGACCATGCAGGTGACCGCCGTTTCAGGTCGCGGCACGGCGACGAGCTACGCTTTCTCCTTGTCCGGAGTGTCAGCGGCGCTCGACCGCATGCGTGATGCCTGCAAATAATGTCAGCCTGCCGACCGTCCGGGGGCGGGCGAAACGCCGCGCCGGCGCTTCGCTTGCTATCGGAGAAAATCAGATTAGGGTCACATTTCCCGAAATCTGGCCAGTCAATCTCGGCCCGCAACATACGAGGCTTCTCATGGGCATCCTCAAGGAGTTCCAGGAATTTGCGATCAAAGGCAACGTGCTCGACATGGCGGTCGGCATCATCATCGGCGGCGCCTTCGGCACGATCGTGAAATCGCTGGTCGATGACGTCATCATGCCGCCCATCGGCAAGTTGATGGGCGGCGTTGATTTCTCCGATCTCTTCATCAACCTCGGCGACGTGCAGCATGAAAGCCTCGCCGCCGCGAAGGCCGCCGGCACGCCGGTCATCGCCTACGGACAATTCCTCAACAACGTCATCTCCTTCCTGATCGTCGCGTGGGCGGTCTTCATGCTGGTGAAGGCCATGAACGCCTTCAAGAAGAAGGAGGCGGCCGCCCCGGCTGCGCCGCCGGCCCCAACCAAGGACCAGGTCCTTCTCACCGAGATTCGTGACCTCCTCGCCAAACGCTGATCCTGGCCGACAGGCCCGCCGCAAAGCCCGGCCCCCAAAGAGGCCGGGCTTTCTGATGGCTGGCGGCGCATTGTGCGGCGCAGCGGGCTCGCCTATACCCCGCCGGCCATGACGCCGCTCGAAAACATCCGCAATTTTTCGATTATCGCCCACATCGATCATGGGAAATCGACGCTCGCAGACCGACTGATCCAGCTGACG
>CAYTVQ010000407.1:0-1674 GCA_964441615.1 uncultured Caulobacterales bacterium
ACCGTCGGCGTTGCCGCGAGCGCCCAGAAGTCGCTGATCGGCATCGACGGCTGGGGTGGCGCGGCGGGCCTGCCGGCCGCGGTGAGCGTCGCCGCGATCAGCTCACCGTGCGCAGCGTCGTCGGAGATGGTGATCGCCTCGTCGATGGCCGCGGCCTGCGCGGCCCGGACGTAGTACGAGGCCGGAAGAAGCCAGCCGTGGTGTGCGTAGTCGCCGCCGCGCACGTTCACCACCGGCGGCCGATCGGGTGCAGCGGCGAAGCCCCTGGGCGCGGCATCGAGCAGGCCGTCCACGATGCGCGGCAGCGCCGCCGTGTACCAGTCGGGGTGTTGGAAGTAGCCCTCGATCAGGTGCGGGCGACGGGAGAAGTTGGGGCGCGGGGCGAAGGCACCGTGCAGTTCCCTGATCGCCTGCCGATATCGCAGCGACGGGGGGATGGAGCGGACCATACGAAGGTCGTCGCGCACGATCCGCGGCACCAGCTTGGGCGCGACATCCTCGATGTCGAGCAGGAATCGGTGCACTGGGCGGAGCAGCCGCCCGTCACCATCGGGGGCCAGCCCGATCGCGGCAGCGAGCTGGAACAGTTGATTGCCCAGGCCTCCCTCGCGAACTGCATAGACCGTCATGGGTTCGCGCCCGCGGCGCCGGGCCGCACCTCGTGGTACCAGTGTTGCGCCGGGTTGAACGGGCGGGTGATCACCATCGGCGCCTCGGGGCCCCACTCCAGGCCGGGCACGGGTACCCCCGAAGTGATCGCCGCCCACACCGCGTCGAAACCCTCCTCGCCGCCGGCGGCGAGCGTGCGCCAGTGGTGCCCCACTTCGGGCGCGAGCCGGCCCGCGTCGAGCGCGGCCACGCCCTTGCGGGCCTTGGTGGCCATCTGTTCGCGCGACCGCCACGGCAGGTGCAACAGGGTGAGCCCCAGGGCGCGTTCGCCGGTGCGGGCGACATCGTGGCTGCCCATCGACAACATCGCGTCTGGGTGCGGCCGGAACGCGACCTTCATGTGCGAGGACGGGTGCAGGCACAGGCGGAACTCGCGCTCGCCGAGCGTCGCCCCCGGCGCCAGCCCCGCCAGCGGGAACACGTTGTGCATCTCGGCGGAGAGCACGGTGACGTCGTCGTCGGTGCTACGGAGTGTGTGGCCGAGGCGGCCGCCGGCGGCGCCGAACCAGAACTCGTCGGCGTCGAAGGGCACCACCCACCCGGCGCGGGCGGCACCGGCGAGGTGGGCCAGGCAGCTCAGCTTGGCGGCCTGCTCGTAGGCGAACAGGCGGTCGCGGGCGATGTAGAGGGGGAACTCGTGGCGGAGGCGGCGCAGGATCGCGGGGGTGCTGTCGGTGGAGCCGTTGTCGGCCACCACGATGGCATCGAGGCCTTGCGCGAAGTGGTGGCGGATCACCGCCTCGATCACGTCCTCCTCGTCCTTCACGAGGGCGACTCCCCACAGCGCGCCGCGCCGGTGGGCGCGCGGCGACACCTCGGGCAGGTCCATGTGGTCGACCACACGGTGCCATGTCTCGGCGGTGACGGCGATCGATGAAGAGCCGAGCGAGGGGTGGCGGCGCGCCATCTGGGCGACACGCTTCGAACCCCTACCCGCGAACATCATCGCACCCTACAAGTGGGGGTGCGGCGGTTCCATGCGGTGCACCACCCGCCCGTCAGCCG
>CAYTVQ010000408.1:0-1666 GCA_964441615.1 uncultured Caulobacterales bacterium
CATTTGCGGTGTCTGCCCGGAAGCGCATAATATGGCTGCCTCCAAAGCCGCGGATGCGGTCTACAAGGTTGACCCTCCGCGTACAGGCAAGATGCTGCGCGAGTTGCTTTACTCCGCTTTCTATTGCACCGACCACACGACTCACTTTTATGCATTGGGCGGTCCCGATTTCGTGATGGGACCCGACGCGCCGGTTGCGGAGAGGAATATCCTGGGTGTCATCCACAAGGTGGGACTGGAAATTGGCGGCAAGGTCATCCAGATGCGCAAGTACGGGCATACCGTCGTCGAGATGATTGGCGGACGAAAAGTCCATCCGTGTACATCCATCCCCGGCGGAATGACCAAGGGCATCACGGAAGAACAACGCAAAGAGATCGAAGAGATGGGGCGTTGGGCGATTGAGTTTGCGCAGTTTAGCCTCAAGCTTTTCAATGACATTGTGCTTGGCAATAAGGGCTATGTGGATCTTATCCTCGGCGATGTGTACACCCATCACACCTACTACATGGGCTTGGTGGATGAGAATAACAAGGTGAACTTCTACGATGGCAAGGTGCGTGTAGTTGACCCAAATGGCATGGAGTTCGTGAAATACGCGCCGAAGGATTACGCCGAGCATATCGCTGAACATGTTGAGCCGTGGACCTATCTTAAGTTCCCATATCTCAAAAAGGTCGGCTGGAAGGGATTTGTTGATGGAGTGGATTCCGGTGTGTATATGGCAACTCCGCTCTCACGCCTCAATGCCGCCGATGGCATGGCAACCCCACTGGCGCAGGAACAATACGAAAAGTTCTATGCCACACTCGGGGGGAAACCTGTCCACCAGCGACTTGCTACACACTGGGCACGCTTGATCGAATTGCTCTACGCCGCCGAACGCTGGGTGGAGCTTGCCACCGACCCGGAGATCACCTCCCCGAATATCCACACCAAACCGACCCAGACTCCCACAGAAGGGGTGGGCATCGTCGAGGCGCCGCGTGGCACGCTTACGCATCACTACTGGACTGATGAAAAGGGACTCGTGACCAAAGCGAATCTCATTGTGGGCACCACCAACAACTATGCCCCGATCCAGATGTCCACACACAAGGCGGCGGCCAATCTCATCAAAGACGGCAAGGTGACCGAGGGTCTGCTCAACATGGTGGAAATGGCATTCCGTGCCTACGATCCATGCTTTGGGTGCGCGACCCATTCCATGCCCGGACAGATGCCGCTCGAGATCACCATCCGAGATGCGGAGGGGAATCCGGTTGAGGTGTTGAAACAGTTTTGTTAGCAGGTGTTGAAAATCGTCCCGCAGGTTTGATCGCGTAAGACTCCTTTAGGTGAAGTGCCCATCCACGGATGTACGAGAAAGCCTGCGGGACGGTGATACTTTATGGAACGGGAGCAGTTTTGGGCTTGCACCGGAGGCGAAAGCGAAAATGTCATTATGAAAACATTGTTGATCGGCCTCGGCAACCCCATCCTTGGCGATGATGGCGTGGGCTGGAAGGTTGTCGAGAATGTGAAAAAACACCTCGAGCCTAATTCGCAGGTGGTTGTGGATTGCCTATCGCTTGGCGGTATCAGCCTCATGGAACATCTCATCGGATGTCAACGCGCCGTCCTGGTGGATTCGTTCATCTCCGATGACAACATAGGTTCGATCTTT
>CAYTVQ010000409.1:0-1658 GCA_964441615.1 uncultured Caulobacterales bacterium
GCTGAAAATTCTCGCCGGCGTCGTCGAGTTTCAAAAGGGCGAGCGCGATCTCGGGCACAACGCGAAGATCGGCTACTTCAGCCAGCATCGCGCTGACACGCTGGATACCGAGCGGTCGGTACTCGACGAGGTCCTGGTCAGCGCGCCGCTCCGGTCGGCGACGTGGTACTGGAGGTACGGCGGGAACGGCGAGTAGCCGAAGAAGAGCATCTCGCCGGTTTCGGCGTCGAGCTTCGGGTGGGCGGTCATCGCGCTGCCGAGCCGGCCGCCGAAGTCGTACTCGCCGATCGTCTCGAGCGTGCCGAGTGCCAGCTCCGTCGGCAGCGCGGCCTCCATCAGCATCCCCATGGTGCCCGGCAGCAACACGGGCCTCGAGGTGGCACCCGACCGGCACGATCTGCTCAGCGATTCGTACCGCACCCTGCGCAGCATCATCACCTTCTCGCAGGCGTCGCTGCCCAAGCCGGATGGCCCTCGGCGCGCCCGCGTCACCCTCGTCATCAGCTCGGGTCCGGGCGACGGCAAGACGTCGGTGGCGGCCAACCTCGCCGCGGCGATGGCCGAAGCAGGCAAGCGAGTGGTCGCCGTCAACGCCGATTTCCGCCGCCCCACCCTGATGGGCCGCATCGTGCAGCCGCCGCCCCCTCCCCTGCGCTTCACGCTCGACGAACTGGTCGATGCCCCGGTGCGGCAACTGCTGCAGCGCACCGACATCGCCAACCTGGTGGTGCTCGACCTCACCTCGATCGGCGCCTCCCCGGGCAACCTGGCCCGCGCCACCGCCCGTGTGCTACCCGACGCGATCGCGATGGCCGACGCGGTGGTGATCGACTCGTCGCCGATCGGCCTCACCGCCGAAGTGATCGATCTGCTGCCGTTGGTCGACACGGTGCTGATGGTGATGCGCCTCGACCACACCCAGGCCCGCGCCGCCGAAGAGGCCATCGAGCTGGTCAAGCAGCTCACCACCGCCACCCTCCTGCTCGCCGTCATCGGTGGCACCATCGAGCAGACCCCGTACGGTCTCTACGACCACGCCGCCGACGCTGACACCGCCCCGCTCGGCATCTCCCGGCCGAAGGGCACGCCGGCCCCCGGCAAGGACTGAGCGGTGCGGCCGCGGCTGGCGCAACTGCAGTCGGGCGGCGTGGCCACCTGGGCGGTGCTCGCCGGCGGTGCGATGTATGTGCTGTTCGCCGGCTGGCTGATGGCCGACGCGCCGTACGACATCTGGGGCGTTCTGGTCGCCGCCCCGTTCGTCATCGCCGCCGGGTTGTGGATCCTGCGGCGCGTGTTGCGCGGCGAGCTGGCCGACCTGCGGCGGATCGCCACGATCGGACTCATCGCGAAGATCGCCGGCAGCCTCGCCCGCTATTGGGTGGCCAACGACGCCTACGGCGGCTACTCGGACAGCAACACCTACCACGACGTCGGCCGGATCATCGCCGGCGAGCTCTGGCACGGCCAGATCTCCATCGTCGAGTGGATGCCCCACACCCAGGGCACCCGCTTCATCGGCGAACTCACCGCCGTGCTCTACGGCATCGTCGGCTCCAGCAAGCTGGCCGGCTTCCTGTGGTTCGGGCTGATGGGCTTCACCGGGGTCGCGCTCACCGTGAAGGCGGCGTGTCTCGCGGTGCCCGGGCTGCATCGGCGTC
>CAYTVQ010000410.1:0-1655 GCA_964441615.1 uncultured Caulobacterales bacterium
TCCCCGAAATGCGTGCGCTGCGCGCTCGCCGGGATCTGCCTCCCGGATGAGACGAATTTCTTCAGCAAGGGAGCCGTGCCGCGCCCGCTCAACCCGGCCGACGATCCCGCCCTGCCGCTCTATGTGCAAGCCTATGGCGCGCGCATGCGAAAGGACGGCGAGCAGATCATCGTCGAGACCGATGACGGCAAGGTCGAGACGCCATTGATCGCCGTGTCGGACGTTTCAGTCTTTGGTCCGGTCTCGATCACTGCGCCGACCCTTCATGAGCTCTTTCGTCGGAACATTCCCGTCGCCTGGTTCTCAACCGGCGGCTGGCTCATGGGCCATGCGCAAGGGACGGGCGTCGAGAATGCGGTCGTCCGGACCAATCAATACCGAACGTCGTTTGACGAGGCGGCGTGTCTGCGCATCGCCCGCGGGCTTGTCGCCGCAAAAATCCGCAACCAGCGCACGATGCTGCGACGGAACTGGCGCGAGGAGCATTCGGCGGATGGCAAGGATGACGCGCTCGAGAGCCTGAAGCGGCTCGCTGCGCGCGCTGATGACGCTCCCACCAACGCGATGCTCCTTGGCTTTGAGGGCGAGGCCGCGGCGATCTACTTCCGTCATTTTGATCGCATGCTGGCCGGCGGGGCCGAATTCTCCTTCGAGAAGCGGAATCGTCGTCCGCCGGAAGACCCGGTGAACGCGATGCTATCGCTCGCCTATTCGCTGCTGACGCGATCCTTCCTCGCGGCGCTTCAGGCTGTCGGATTCGATCCCTATCGGGGGTTTTTCCATGCCATGCGGCATGGCCGGCCCAGTCTCGCCCTCGACATGATGGAGCCCTACCGCCCGATTGTCGCCGACTCGGTCGTCATCAACGCCGTAAACAACGGCGAAATCAAGCCAGAGGATTTTCTCTGGAACGGCCCCGCCTGCGTAATGAAACCGGCCGCGCGCAAGGCGCTGATCGCGGGCTATGAACGCCGCCTCGAGCAGGAAACCACGCATCCTTTGTTCGGCTATCGCGTTTCGATGCGGCGGTTGATCGCGGTTCAGATGCGCCTTCTGGCGCGTCACCTCGACGGCGAAATCAAACCCTACCCTCATTATACGCCGAGATGAGCCATGGCGGATGAGCGGCTCTATATCGTCACCTATGACATTGGCGACCAGAAACGCTGGCGGCGCGTCTTCCGCATCATGAAGGGCTATGGCCGGTGGCTTCAGCTCTCTGTCTTCCAGTGCCGCCTGACGGCGCGGCGGCGGGCCGACATGGCGGCCCGGCTCGACCGCGAGATCAAGCATGGTCAGGACCATGTCCTCATTGTCGATGTCGGTCCGGCCGAGCGGATCGATCCGCGGGTCGAAAGCCTTGGAAAAACCTTCCAATCCTCAAAGCGCGAAGCCATAATTGTTTAGGCGAACCGGCATCCGGCGCGGGCGGCGCCGTCTGGCGTGCGAGCGCTTCGAAAGCGCAAATATGCCGGGCGCCGGTCGCGCGGCTGTAAGGTATTGTAAATCAATGCTCTTTGACAAGTCCGGACCTCGACTGCCGGCCTGCGGCGGCCGCCAGACCGGGTCATTGCGCCACCGCTCGCAAGCGCCCGACTTTCGTCTGGCAAATCAGCATGCTACGAAACGGCCATCTTCCGGGGACTGAGTGCCCC
>CAYTVQ010000411.1:0-1633 GCA_964441615.1 uncultured Caulobacterales bacterium
AGACCGGTCGCGTGGGCATCAACGGTGCCCGCGGTGCGAGCCGCTTCTCGTCGATGTACAAGGCGAGCGGCATCGGCACCGTCGGCGAGATGGGCCCCGAGGGGTTCCTCATGCCGAAGAACCTGCTGCAGCCGGTCTGACCGCGCCTCGCTCCCGCATGCGACTCTCCAGCAGCGGGAACGATATTCTCAACTGATGCTGCTGCAGCCGAGCGACGACCAGGCGTTCTTCCACGAGACGACCGGTCGCTTCCTCGACGAGTTCGCAGGGGTGAACGAGGTGCGTCGCTTGCGTGATGATGCCGCCGGCTACGACGCCGACTACTGGCGGCGCGGGGCAGAACTGGGGTGGACCAGTTTCCTCGTCGACGAACGCCACGGGGGCGGGTCGATCAGCGGGGCCGGTTTGGTGGATCTCACGCTCGTGGCCCACGAGTTCGGGTGCCACGCCGCGCCCGGGCCGCTGATCGCCACCAATGTCGTTGCCGCCGTGCTGAGCCGCAACAACTCACACCCGGAGGTCATCACGGGTCTGCTCGCGGGTACCACCGTCGCCACCTGGTGTGTGGCCGAGCCGGCGCCCGACGATCGGCTCGGGGTGGTCGAATGCCGCGCCGTCGTGGATGGCGAGTACCTGGTGCTGAACGGCGCCAAGCGGCCCGTCGAAGCCGCCGGTTCGGCCGACGTCTTCTTGGTGGTGGCGCGTACGGGTGATGGCCTCACCGTCGCCGTCGTGCCCCGCCACGCCGAGGGCGTGAGGGTGCGTTCGCTCCAGTCGGTGGATCTCACCCGCCGCTACGGTGCTGTCGAGTTCGAGGATGTTCGAGTGCCGCTGTCGGCGGTGGTGGGGGCGCCCGGTGGTGCTGCGGGCGATGTGGAGTGGGCGCGCCACCTGTCGATCGTGATCGCCTGCGCCGAGTCGGTGGGCGCGATGCAGAGGGCGTTCGAGATGACGGTGGAATGGGGCTTCGATCGCTACTCGTTCGGTCGCCCGCTGGCCTCGTACCAGGCGCTCAAGCATCGCTACGCCGACATGAAGAGCTGGCTGGAGGCGAGCCACGCGATCGCTGACGAAGCGGCTGCTGCGGTGGCGGCAGGTCGTTCCAATGCGCCACAGCTGGTGAGCGCGGCGAAGAGCTACATCGGCGCAGCGGGGGGCGAACTGATGCAGGAGTGTGTGCAGCTACACGGCGGCATCGGGGTGACCGGGCGGGAAGTCGAACGTCGCGTACCACGCCGACAACCAGACGTCACCCAGGGCGTCGCCGTCGGCCGGACCCGCCCGTCGGATCGCGATCTCGGGGTTCATCGCGCGAGCTGCGCGGCCGCCGCCTCGTCGAGCAGCCACGTCGCCGTCTCACGCAGCGCCAGCTGGGCCGGCCAGCGGGCGGGGTCGGTCACCGGCCCGAAGATGTCGCGAAGGACGGCGGCCTTGCCGGCGCCGGTCGCGACCACGAGGACGCGCCGGGCGACGCGCACGATCGCCGGGTTGAGCGTGACCCGCTCGACGTGCGGCTCGATGTGGGTCGGAGCCGGGATGGCCATGGCCAGCTCGGTCGAGGTCAGCGCAGGCGACCCCGGGAACACCGACAGCAGGTGGCCGTCTGAGCCGACGCCCACCATCAGCAGGTCGA
>CAYTVQ010000412.1:0-1617 GCA_964441615.1 uncultured Caulobacterales bacterium
TTCATCCGCCTGCTGAAGCTCGACGTCGATTACCGCGTCGTCGAAATGGAGGGCTGGCGCCCGGACGAGGGGCCCGGATTCGGCTGGCCTCTCGGCGAGCGCACATGGCTCAATCCCAGTCCCAATGCGCCAAACCTCTTCATGGCGCGCGCCTATGCCGGCACGGTGATGCTGGAGGGAACAACGCTCTCGGAAGGGCGCGGCACGACAAGGCCGCTCGAACTTTTCGGCGCGCCGGATATCGACGCGCGCAAGGTGGTCGCCGAAATGCGCCGCCTCGCGCCGCAATGGCTTGAGGGCTGCACGCTGCGCGACTGCTGGTTCGAGCCGACCTTTCACAAGCATGCGGGGAAGCTCTGCAACGGCGTGCAGATTCACACCGAGACGGACTACGATCATGGCGCCTTCAGGCCCTGGCGCTTGCAGGCGCTCGCCTTCAAGGCGATCCGCCGGCTCTATCCCGGCTATCCCCTGTGGCGCGATTTTCCCTACGAGTATGAAACCGGCAAGCTGGCGATCGACGTCATCAACGGTTCGCCGCTCCTGCGCGAATGGGTCGATGACGGCGCCGCTGCGCCCGGCGACCTTGATGCGCTGACGATCCCCGACGAGAAGGCCTGGGAGCAGGAGCGGCGGTCATTCCTCGTCTACTGACGCGCGCGCCGAAAATTCCGCCATGAAGGCGCCGAGCCGTCCGCCCGCAATGGCCGCGCGCAGGTCCGCCATGAGCTGCTGGTAATAAGCGAGATTGTGCCAGGTCAAAAGCATGGGCCCGAGATATTCCCCGGCCCTGAAGAGATGGTGGAGATAGGCCTTGGAATAATCGCGGCTCGCCGGGCAGTCGAGTGTCGCGTCGAGCGGCGTCCCGTCCTCCGCATACTGCGCGTTTTTGACATTGAGCGTCCCCTCGCGCGTAAAGGCCTGCCCGTGGCGGCCTGAGCGCGTCGGCGCGACGCAGTCGAACATGTCGATCCCGCGCGCGACCGCGCCGACGATGTCGGCGGGCTTGCCGACGCCCATGAGATAGCGGGGCTTCTCCTCATCCATGCGCGGCGTCGTGAATTCGAGCACGCGGAACATCTCGGCCTGCCCCTCGCCGACGGCGAGGCCGCCGACGGCGTAGCCCGGAAATTCGAGTTCGAGGAGGCGATCGACGCTTTCGCGGCGAAGGTCTTCGTAATTGGCGCCCTGAACGATGCCGAACAGCGCCTGACCGGGTTTCGCCCTCTCTTCAAAGGCGCGTTTGCAGCGCGCCGCCCAGCGCGCCGAAAGGCGCATGGACTCGCGCGCCGCCTCGTGCGCGATCGGCATCGCCGGGCATTCGTCGAGCTGCATGACGATGTCGGCGCCCAGCAGACACTGAATCTCGATGGAGCGCTCGGGGCTCAGGAAGTGTTTCGAGCCGTCGATATGCGACTGAAACGAGACGCCTTCCTCGGTCAGCTTGCGCAGGCCCGCCAGCGACATCACCTGAAAACCGCCCGAGTCGGTCAGGATCGGATGCGGCCAGCGCATGAAATGATGGAGGCCCCCGAGCCGCGCCACGCGCTCCGCCCCCGGCCGCAGCATCAGGTGATAGGTGTTGCCGAGGATGATGTCGGCGCCGGTCGCGCGCAC
>CAYTVQ010000413.1:0-1609 GCA_964441615.1 uncultured Caulobacterales bacterium
GAGACGCCGTTGCGCCGGCCGAGGCTTCCGTCGGCGTTGAGGAGGACTTTGGGAACGATGAACAGCGAAATGCCCTTGACGCCCTCCGGGGCGCCCTCAATCCGCGCGAGGACAAGATGGATGATGTTCGAGGTCAGGTCGTGCTCGCCGGCCGAGATGAAGATCTTCTGGCCTGAAATCCTGTAGACGCCGTCGCCCTGCGGGACGGCCTTCGTCCGCAGGAGCCCGAGATCCGTGCCGCAATGCGGCTCGGTCAGGTTCATGGTGCCGGCCCATTCGCCGGCGGTCATCCTCGGCAGGTAGAAGCGCTTCTGCTCGTCCGTGCCGTGCGCCTCGATCGCAGCGGCGGCGCCGCGCGCGAGGCCCGGATACATGGCGAAGGCCATGTTGGCCGCCGACATCATTTCACTCAGGGCGACGCCGACGACATAGGGGAGCCCCTGGCCTCCCCATTCCGGATCGGCCCCCATGCCCGGCCAGCCGCCCTCGACATAGGCCCTGTAGGCTTCCCTGAATCCTGTCGGCGTCGTGACAGAGCCGTCCGCATGGCGCTTGCAGCCTTCCCGGTCGCCTGAATGATTGATCGGGTGCAGAACCTCGCCAGCGAATTTCGCGCCCTCCTCGAGGATCGCATCGACGACATCCGCGGACGCGTCGGCGAAACCAGGAAGATTCGAGTAGCGGGAGACATCGAGGACCTCATGCAGCAGAAACTGCATGTCGCGGACGGGCGCTGCGTAGGTCGTCATGGCTGCATCCTTTGACTGGCGCCTTCAGCGCGGCGCTCTTTGGAGGAACTCTTCACAATCTAGGCGGCCAGCCGCGCGGGTAAAGTGCGCGCTGCAGAGAATCAGCGCAGCTTCGTTCACCCGCCGTTAACGATGAGATGCGCTGTATCGGATGAAACATGGGTCATTTAACCCTTTGCGGCTGCGGCGAAGCACCTTACCGCTCGGAGGATTTTCCAGCCCTCCTGGCGCTTCGCGAGGCGCGAAGAATGAGGGTTCTGACTGGGGTCTGCTATGAAATCTAGTGCGCCGTGGAGCGTTAAGGGCGTCGAAAAGGACGCTCGCGAGACCGCGAAAGAGGCGGCGCGCCGCGAGGGCATGACGGTTGGCGAGTGGCTGAACCAGGTGATCTACACGGCGTCGGACCCCGCCTCCTCCAACGGTCAGATCGAGGGGCTGAAGATTTCAGATCTTGTCAGCGCCATCGAGCATGTCAGCAAGCGCGTCATCGGCGAGGAGACGAGGAGCGCCGAAGTCTTCGATGAAATCGGCCGCAATATCGGCGGCCTTGTCGATCGGCTGCAACGCCTCGAGCGCCTTGCCAGCGATGGCGGAACGCTGCCGCCAGACCTGAACGAAAGGCTTGCCCGCCTCGAAGAGCGCGGCGGCGGGCGCGACCGCATAGAGGCGCTGAAGGCGCTTGAGAAGGCGGTTGGCCAGGTGGCGCTGCAGTTCGACGCCGCCCAGAGGACATCGGGGCAGCGCATACTCGGCCTTGAGGAACAGGTCAGCCGCGTCGGCGCCCGGCTGGATGAAATTGCGCTCAATGCCGGCCACAGCGCCGCCGGCATCGCGGCGATCGACCATCTGAAGAATACGAT
>CAYTVQ010000414.1:0-1608 GCA_964441615.1 uncultured Caulobacterales bacterium
CATCCGCATGTCACGAACAGGGCGTCGTCAAGCTCGTCGAGAAGGCGCTGACCCGCCTCTCGAAGACCTGCGACGCGGTCTATGTCGATTTCGACATTGACGTGATCGACCGCGCGCAATGCCCGGGCGCTCCTGGCGCGCGGCCCGGGGGACTGCCGGTGCGGGACTTTTTCGCCGTCGCCCGCGCGGCCGCGGCCTTCCCGAAAGTGAAGGCTGTCGATCTGACGGAATTCGATCCCTCTCTCGACGTCAGCGACATCACGGCGCTCGCCGCGGGCCGTTGGATCTGCGAGATACTGAGCGGCTTTTCCGCCCGGAGCGCGAAGCCCGCAAGAAAGGGCCGTCGGCCGGAATGAGCGGGCGCCGCGAACGCAAGAAGAGCGAGACGCGCGCCCGCATTCTCAATGCGGCGATCGCGCTCATGACCGAACGCGGCTATGACGCGGTGAAGGTCGAGGACATCGCCGCACGCGCCGATGTCGCCAACGCAACCTTCTTCCTTCACTTCCCGACCAAGGCGTCGCTTCTCGCCGCCTTCAACGAACAGGTGTCGCAGAAGATCGCCGAGCGCCTCGACAGCTTTACGCTCGGCGCCGTCGACAAGCTTGAACTGGTGCGCGCCCTGGTTCTCGACGAGTGGAGCCGTCACGGAGGGCTCTTGAGGAAGATCGTCGCCGATGCGGCCAATCAGGACGGCGCCGGCCTGATCGCCTCAAGCGAGAGCCTTGTCGATCTTGTCGCCGGCATCGTACAGGAAGGTCAGCAGGCGGACGAGTTGGCGCGCGAATTCGAGCCCGGTCTCGTCGCCGCCGCGCTTGTGTCGGCGTGGCGCGCCTCGACCATACAGTGGGCGGCGACCGGGGACGGGGCGGCCGCGCGGAGGGCCAACCGTCAGGCGCTCGATCTTATCCTCAAGGGCGCCTTGCCCCGCTGAAGCGCCGCATAAAGTATTGAAATTGCACTGATTTTCTGCGATTTGTTGCGCCGCAACAAATCACTGGACTTCACTCCAGTTTTGGATATCCTCCATGATAACGCATCAGACCGTGGCGTATCGAAGGTGCGAAAAAAGCCGCCGGGAGGAGAAGGATAGCCATGGCCAGAAAGCTTCGCGACGTCATCAAAGCGTTCTCGCCCGAACAATTGACCGGGCTCGATGCATCGTTCTTCTATGCCGAAAGTCCGCGCACGCCGATGCATATCGGCTCGTTCTCGATCTACGACCCCGCTACGGCGCCCGGCGGATTCGTCCGCTTCAAGGACATTCTCTCCTTCATCGACGGTCGCCTTCACTGCTCGAAAACCTTCCGGC
Source organism: uncultured Caulobacterales bacterium (assembly GCA_964441615.1). Classification (GTDB taxonomy): domain Bacteria; phylum Pseudomonadota; class Alphaproteobacteria; order Caulobacterales; family Parvularculaceae; genus Amphiplicatus. The sequence continues at coordinate 1,313 of CAYTVQ010000414.1, forward strand.
GCAAGTTGAAGACGGTGCCGCTCGGCCTTGATCACCCGTACTGGATCGACGATCCCGAGTTCGACATCGAGTTCCATGTGCGCCACATCGCGCTGCCAAAACCCGGCGACTGGCGGCAGCTGTGCATCCAGGTCGCAAGGCTGCACGCGCGCGCGCTCGACATGTCGAAGCCGCTCTGGGAATTCACGGTTATCGAGGGCCTCGACAATATTCCGAATGTGCCGAAGGGTTCCTACGCGATCGTCTCCAAGATCCATCATTGCGCCATCGACGGCGCCTCCGGCGTCGATATCGCC
>CAYTVQ010000415.1:0-1602 GCA_964441615.1 uncultured Caulobacterales bacterium
TGTTGCTCCGCGCTCGGCGTAGAAATTGCCCTGGTTCGGTACTAACCGGATGGCGGCGTCGAAATCGGACAAGGCCCGCTTGAAGTCGAGCCGCATGCGATAGGCCCATCCGCGGTTGTTGTAGGCAAAGGCATATTGAGGATTGCGTTCGATTGCTGCGTTGAAGTCCTCAATCGCTTTCTCGAAGTCGCCCTTCCACCGGAAAGCGTTGCCGCGGTTCTGGAAATAGATTGCCTGCTGATTTCTATTCGGCTGCAAGTTGATGGCTTGAGAATATTCGGCGATTGCCTTGTCGTACTCGCCTCTCAGACGGAAAATCGCGCCGCGGCCGTTATAAGAATGCGCCAGCTTCGGATCGAGCCTGATCGCTTCGTTGAAATCGGCGAGGGCCAAGTCGAGTTGCTTCAGGTTGAGATAGGCGTTTCCGCGGGCGCTTAGTATGGTCGCGCGCTCGCCTCCAGACTGAGCCGGAGATTTCCGCAGGAGCTCATCGCAAACAGGAATTGCTTGTTCCGGCCGCCCCTGCGCACACTGCAGGAACCCTGGAGTTTGCGCGATGGAACTCGTTACCGGTAAGACAAGCGCCGTGAATGCAAAAATCAAGCGCATCGAGAATGCTCCGCAGGTCCGTAGATTTTGGCCGGGGCCGCACGGAGAGAGCCTTCGGCGGGTGAAGATTACTGTGCCGGGGCCGGCTTGCAACAACCGCAGTTGCCCCCGCTCTTGTGCTCAACGTTGCGCAGATCGCAGCCGCTTCATCAGCCCATCGAGCCCTGCCGACACCGATTGCCAGTCCGAAAGCCACCCACGCGGGAAGCGCGCGGTGACGTCGACCTGCTCGATCCGGCGCTCGTAAAGGCACATTCCGGCAGGCCCGCTCGCGGCGCCGTCGCGCGTGCAGCGGACCATGAAACGTCCAGGCGCGCGGTCGTCGTAAAGCATATCTTCGCCCTGATAGGGCGATCCGTCGCGGAAGGGCCTGACTGTGAGCCCGTCCGGCGTGGTCGCGATGCTCGTATCCAGATAGCGCGGGTAGATGGTGTTGAAGCGCTCGATCGGCGGCAGAGCGTTACCCTGGCTGGCGAGGGTCAGGAACACCCGGTCGATTGCCCGGTGCGATGGCAGAGCCGCTGGCTTCACCGCTGGGTCGGGCGGTGTGAGGGACGGCCACAGGAACACCAGGTCGATCCGCTCCTGCGTGCCCGCCTTGCGTTGCACTTTGTTACGGATGGCGGCGGGCGGGATGTTGAAGTTGACGCCATTGACCGTGACCGGAAGCGACGGCGCGTCGAGGGTCGTGTCGGCGGCAGGCCAGCGTGGCCACAGGACATAGGTTACCCAGCTCGCAGCGACGATTACCCCAGCGACAAAGAGGGCGATTGGCAACCACAGGATGTTCCGCCGGTCACGGCGCCGCGCGGGTCCGTAGCGGGCGTTATGGGTGTGCGTGATCGCCATGAGGGTTCTCCGAGGCTGGCCGCTAGCGAATCGTCTGGAAGTATAGGCGGACGGTCGGAAGTGGCCCTGCTATAAGAATTTTCTGCCGTTTACCTTTTCTTAACGAAACGCTGGCGCAGGCCCGCACCCTTTGTCACATGGATT
>CAYTVQ010000416.1:0-1583 GCA_964441615.1 uncultured Caulobacterales bacterium
GGTGAGCATGGTTGCGGCGAGCGCCACGGCGCGCGTGCGGATAAAACGGATATTCATGATTCAATCTCCTTTTCGGCTTGGGGGATGAGGGATGGGAAAGTCGGGATGAGATCGGCGGCCCAGCCGGCGTCGCGGGCGCGAAGCCAGGCCGCGAGAAAACCGTCGCGCCCGTGCTCGGCGACGAGGTTGGCGATCAGTGTCTGGTCGGATTTGGAGGATGCGGCGCAGAGCGCGAGGCCGACTTCGGACAGGCCCAATTCAAACAGGCGATTGCCGCGCCGAGACTGGCAGTAGTAATCCCGCTTGGGCGTTGCCCGCGCCAGGATCTCGATCTGGCGATCGTTGAGACCGAAGCGGCGATAGATCGCCGTGATTTGCGGCTCGATCGCGCGTTCGTTCGGCAGGAGCAGCCGTGTCGGGCAGCTCTCGATGATGGCCGGCGCGATGCTCGAATTGTCGATGTCGCTGAGCGACTGCGTGGCGAAGATGACCGATGCGTTCTTCTTGCGCAGCGTCTTCAGCCATTCGCGGAGCTGGCCGGCGAAGCCATCGTCGTCCAGCGCGAGCCAGCCTTCGTCGATGATAAGCAGCGTCGGGCGGCCGTCGAGCCGATCGCCGATCCGGTGGAAGAGATAGGCGAGCACGGCGGGCGCGGCGCCCGTGCCGACCAGCCCCTCGATCTCGAACGCCTGCACGGCGGCGTGGCCCAGATGTTCGGCCTCGGCGTCGAGCAGCCGGCCATAGGCCCCGCCGACGCAATAGGGCCGGAGCGCCTGCTTGATGTCGTTGGACTGGAGCAGGACGGCGAAGCCGGTGATGGTGCGTTCCTCGACCGGGGCGGACGCGAGCGAAGTCAGCGCCGTCCAGATATGCTCCTTAACCTCGGGCGTGATCTGGATCGCTTCGCGCATCAGGATCGCGACGATCCAGTCGGTCGCCCAGGCGCGTTCGTAGGAATCGTGGATGCGGGCGAGCGGCTGAAGCGAGACGGAAGCGTCGGAGCCTTCGGTGAGGCCGCCGCCGAGATCGTGCCAGTCGCCGCCCATGGCGAGCGCGGCGGCGCGGATCGAACCGCCGAAGTCGAAGGCGAAGACTTGCGAATTGTCGTAGCGACGGAACTGAAGCGCCATCAGCGCGAGCAACACGGACTTGCCCGCGCCGGTCGGGCCGACGACGAGCGTGTGGCCGACATCGCCGACATGAAGAGACAACCGGAACGGGGTCGAGCCTTCGGTCTTGCCGTAAAGCAAGGGGGGCGCACCGAAATGCTCGTCCCGTTCCGGCCCCGCCCACACCGCTGAAAGCGGGATCATGTGAGCGAGATTCAACGTGCTGATGGGTGGCTGGCGGACGTTGGCGTAGGCGTGGCCGGGCAAGCTGCCGAGCCAGGCATCGACCGCATTCACCGTCTCGGTCATGGCCGTGAAGTCGCGGCCCTGAATGACCTTCTCGACCAGGCGCAGCTTCTCGTCAGCAAGACGCGGATCGGCGCCCCAGACGGTGATGGTCGCGGTGACATAGGCCATGCCGGCCACGTCCGCGCCGAGCGCCCGCAGGCTACTGAGCGTCGGTCGCTCATGGAC
>CAYTVQ010000417.1:0-1577 GCA_964441615.1 uncultured Caulobacterales bacterium
CCGCCTGGCCCGCGACGTCGAGGCCGCCGGCGCCGCCGCGAATGAGTTCGATGCGCGCAACGCCCTCGGCGGCGATGCGGCCGAGAACCGTAAAGATGTCGGCCGACTTTGTGCTCGGGCGCTGGCCGTCGATCAGCACGTTGCCGGCGGCGCCGCCAAATCCGCGCACCGACTCGCCGGCGTCGATCGAAAAGCCCGGCACGCGCTGCACCATGTCGAGCGCCGTGACCGGGTTGAACTGCGCAAAGAAGGGCGGGAGATAGACGACGCGGTCTTCGAGCGTGCAGGTCGTCTGGCCAGCGGCGCACGGACCGCCGCCCTCCTGCGCTTCGGCGCGAACTGCGCCGAACGCGGCAAGCGCCATCGCGCCCGCGACCATCTTGCTGCGCTTTCTCATTGAAGCCCCTGTGCCAGCGCGAGGCTTGTTACATTTGTCGCATCGGGCGGCCAGAGCCCATGCGACGGCGCGCCCGCACATCGCGACAAGCCGATGATAGCGATCAACCCTTAACGCCCCGCCCCGGCGATGCCGGCCCAAGGGATCGAGAAGGCTTGTGGCGCGCCGGACTCTAACGTCTGCGGCCGCGTCCGCCTTTGGGGCCGTCGCCGCGCGGTTTTCGCGCGCCGTTGCGCCTTGTCCCGCTGCGCGAGGGAAGCATCGGCCCCTCGATTGGGTCGGAAACCATCTCGAAGCGCATGCCGCCGGTGACTGGCGTCGCCGCGGCGAGGCGCACGCGCACCGGCTGGCCAAGGCGGTACTGGGCGCCATTTGCGGCCACGAGCGCGTGACGGTCTTCGACATAGTGGAAGCGCCCGGGGAGCGCCTGCGCGGGCGTGAAGCCGTCGGCGCCGGTCTCGTCGAGCGTCACGAACAGGCCAAAGCGCATGACGCCGCGGATGCGGCCTTCGAATTCCGCGCCGATTCGACCTTCGAGATAGGCGGCGAGGTAGCGGTCTGCGGACTCGCGCTCGGCGGCCATGGCGCGGCGTTCAAGATCAGAGATGGCCTCGGCGACCTTGGGGAGGCGCGCAGCCTCGTCATCGGTCTGACCGCCCTTGCCGAGCTTCAGCGCGCGCACGAGTCCTCTGTGCACGGTCAAATCCGCATAGCGGCGAATGGGCGAAGTGAAATGTGCGTAGCGCGGAATATTGAGCCCGAAATGGCCGAGATTTTCAGTTGAGTAGACGGCCTGGCGCTGCGCGCGCAGGATGACCTCGGACACCATCTCCTTTTCGTCGCGCTCGCCCGCGAGCTTGAGGATCTGGTTGAAATTCGAGGGCCTCAGCGACCCCGACGGCGCGAGGCTGTAGCCGAGGCTCGCAAGGTAGTCGCGCGCCGCGTCGAGCTTTTCCGGGTCCGGCGCGTCATGCACGCGGTAGATGCGCTCGACGCGCCGCTCCTCGAGCATCTCGGCGGCGGCGATATTGGCGAGGATCATGAACTCTTCGATGAGGCGGTGCGCGTCGAAGCGCTCGCGCCGCTCGACGCGCGCGAGCGCGCCGTCCTGATCGAGAATGATGCGGCGTTCCGGGAGATCGAGATCGAGCGGCGCGCGCTTGCTGCGCTCGCTCCAGCG
>CAYTVQ010000418.1:0-1567 GCA_964441615.1 uncultured Caulobacterales bacterium
GGTAGGTGAGCACCGTCTCCGGCGAGGCCAGCGCGTGGGCGTCGGGGCGGCGCTCGGCGCTGGCCCGCAGGGCCCCGGCGATGGTGGAGCGGCCCCACTCGCCGGCCTCCCGGTACGCAGCGGCGCGCTCGAGCGCACCAGTATCCATCACTGGGCTGCCACTCTGTGCGGGGTGGTGGGGCCGGAATCCGTCACGAGTGTTGATTATTCTACGGAGGCGTTGCTTTGTCAACCGAGGGGTGGGAGAATTCGCCGATGCAACGTTCGCTGCCGATGACCATGACCCGGATCGGGGCGTTGTCGCTCACGCCGGTGCTCGATTCGGTGGTGCGCCGGCCGCCCGGCCTGCTGTACTCCAACACCCCTGCCGCGGCCTGGGCCGCCCACCCCGACATGCTCTCCAAGGAGGGCTCGGTGGAGTTCTTCATGGGCGGCTATGTCGTGCGCACCGGTGATCGGGTGGCGATCGTCGACCTCGGCGTCGGCCCCGACGGGTGGAAGGCGCTCTCCGGCGCGTTCATCCCCGGCGGCTACCTGCTCGACAACCTGAAGGTGATGGGTGTCGAGCCGGAGACGGTCACCGACGTGGTGTTCACCCACCTCCATCCCGACCATGTCGGCTGGGCCACCCGCGACGGGGTGCCCTGCTTCCCGATGGCGACCTACCGCTGCCATCGCGCCGACTGGGTGTTCTTCGTCGAGCACGACCTCCCCGACCCGACATCGCGCAGCCTGCTCGAACCGATCGCCGACAGGGTCGAGTGCTGGGACGCGGACACCACGATCCTGCCCGGCCTCGATGTCGTGCACTCGCCGGGGCACACCCCGGGCAGCACCACGATCGTGGTGTCCGGCGACGACGGATCACGTGCAGTGCTGCTCGGCGACGTGGTGCACTGCCCGGTGGAATTGGTCGATCCCGAGTGGGAAACGATCGCCGACGTCGATCCGGCACTGGCGCTCGCCACCCGCGCCCGGCTGCTCGCGGAGCTGGACGGCACGCCCGACGCGCTCGTCGGCGCCGCCCATTTCCCCAACCTCCGCTTCGGCCGCCTCCTGGTCGCCGACGGGGGTCGGCGCTGGCAGCCGGTGAGCTGAGCGCATACGGTCAACTCGCTTGACATCCCGGCCGACTCGCATGTAGTCTTTTCGACACTGTTGCCGACGACCGGGATTCGGGGCCCGGGGAGCGGTTGCGGTGCGAGTGACGCTGTTCCGGCATGACCAAGAAACGAGCACCCATGGATCGCAAGTACCGAGGCGGACACGTTGCGGTGGTCACCGGCGGTGCTATGGGCATCGGCTATGCGATCGCTCATCGGCTCGCGGAGGACGGCAACTCGGTCGCGATCTTCGACCTCAACGGTGAGGTCGGCACCACCGCGGCGACGACGATCGCAACCGACACCGGGGCCCGCGTCATCTGTTGTGCCGTCGACGTCGCCGATCGCTCCCAGGTGGCCGCAGCGGTCGACCGTGTGCACAGCGAACTCGGCCCGATCGGCATCCTCGTCAACAACGCAGGGATCGAGCAGTTCGGGCCGTTCACCCAGATCACCCTGGAACA
>CAYTVQ010000419.1:0-1557 GCA_964441615.1 uncultured Caulobacterales bacterium
CGAGCGCGCGCCCCTCATCAGTCTGCCCGTTGTCATAGGAGTACGCACCGACGATCACGTCCGCGTAGCCGTCGCCGTTGACGTCCCCGGCCGTCGCGACGGAGAAGCCGAACTGGGCGCCGGCCTGGTCGCTCTCCGCCGCCCAGGCGGGGCTCGCCGCGAGCCCGGTTGAGGAGCCGTGGAAGACGAACGTGCGTCCCTCGTCCGACTGGCCGTTGTCGTAATAGTAGGCGCCAATGATGACATCGCTGAAGCCGTCGCCGTTGACGTCCCCGGCCGTTCCGACGGCACTGCCAAAGCCGGCGCCTTCCTGCTCTCCCTCGGCCGTCCAGGCTGGATTGAAGGCGAGACCCGTTTTGCTGCCATAGTAGACGTAGGCCCGCCCTTCGTTTTGCTGACCGCCGTCGTAGTACACCGCGGCCACGATGGCGTCACTGAAGCCGTCGCCGTTGACATCCCCAGCGGTGCCAACGTAGCCAAACAAGGCTTCGTCCTGGTTGCTTTCAGCCGTCCAGGCTGGCGTCGGCGCCAGACCAGTTGCGCTGCCGTGGTAGACAAAGGCACGTCCTTCGTTTACCTGACCGTGGTCGTAGTACGGCGCACCCACAATGACGTCGCTGTAACCGTCGGCATTCACGTCGCCCGCTGTCCCCAAGGTGCCACCAAACACGGGGGTTACCTGATCGCCATCCATCGTCCAGGCTGGATTGGCCGCCAGGCCGGTGGCGCTGCCTTGGAAGACGTACACCCGTCCTTCGTTCAACTGATCGTCGTCATAGTAGACTGCGGCGACCATGACATCGCTGAAGCCATCGCCATTCACGTCACCGGCCGTCGCCACCGAAAAGCCAAACCAGGCTTCATCCTGGTCGCTTTCGGCGGTCCACGCCGGACTTGCCGCAAGACCCGCCGCACTGCCGTAGTAGACGTAGGCGCGTCCTTCGTCGGTCTGGCCGTGGTCGTACAGGTAGGCGCCGATGATGACATCACTGAAGCCGTCACCGTTCACGTCCCCCGCTGTCCCTACCGAACGGCCAAAGTAGGCAGAGGCCTGGTCACCCGTGACCATCCAGGCCGGGCTGGTGGCAAGGCCCGTCGCACTGCCATAGTAGACGAAGGCTGCACCTTCGTCGGTCAGCGCGCCGTCGTAGTGATACGCGCCAACGATGACGTCAGGGTACCCATCGCCGTTGACGTCACCTGCAGTCCCGACCGCGTAGCCAAACCAGGCGCTGGCCTGGTTGCTTTCGGCTGTCCAGGCTGGACTGGCATCCAGACCCTCTGCACTGCCATAGTAGACGAAGGCCGCGCCCTCGTCGATATTGATGCAGTCGTACCACAGCGCACCCACGGCAATGTCGGCGTAACCATCGCCGTTGACGTCGCCGGCGTGACCGGGAAAGGAATAACCAAACAACGCCCAGGCCTGGTTGCCTTCAGCGGTCCAGGCCGGCGTGGTCCGGACACCGGACGACGACCCGTAGTACACGTAGGCGCGTCCTTCGTGCTCTTCCCCGGCGCTGTAGTTCGGGGCATTGATGAGCAGGTCGGCATAAC
>CAYTVQ010000420.1:0-1550 GCA_964441615.1 uncultured Caulobacterales bacterium
TACATATTGTTATTTTGTATTTGAGTATGCGGGGTCGGGTAAATTACCTGATGATGTCCCGCTATGGGAAATACAGCGAAAAGAGTTACCGGCTACAGTTTACAAAGGCGTTTGATTTCAGGTTGTTCAATAAGGAACTGATTAAAGCCGGTTGTAGCGGAGAACTGTTGTGGATATTTGATCCCAGTTACCTTGCTAAAAGCGGCAAACATACACCCGGAGCAGGTTATTTTTGGTCCGGCAGCGCAAACTCAGTAAAATGGGGTTTGGTCCCGAGTACTCGGGATAGGCGCCTTAGCCATAGCAGATGTAGAGAACCGGACTGCCCTGCATTACGACGCCCGACAAACCCTGTGTGCAAAAGGCGAAGAAAGTCTTAGATTCTATTACGCCGAACAGGTTTACAGTCGGGCTTCGGAGTTGCAGGAATTGTCAAATATTTTGGTGGTGGATGCTTTTTTCTCCAAAAAGTCTTATATAGACGTATCCATCCGACCAACGCCATATTGTTAGATGGGGGTTTGTGTGCCTACCTTTGCGGGGAACAAAATTACAAATTTATGGCACAGAGACAAAGAAAACAGACAGAAGCGCGTATGCGTTTATTAGTAGAGCGGTATAAGAAGAGCGGTCAATCGGTTAGTGTATTTTGCCGGCATAGCGGCACCCCTGTGCACGTTTTGCGTTATTGGATACGCAAGTATGGCGGCGCAATACCGAATGTATCCGCCACAGGTTTTCGGCAGATACAGGTAGTTTCGGCGGCTTGGGCAGGGGCTGTTTCGGCTACGGCGGGCGATATTGTTCTGGAAACTTCGTTGGGCATCCGGCTTCGCTTTCCGGCAGACTATCCGGCAGAAGCCCTTTGCGGCATTATACGGGGTTTATTATGTTGAGTTTCAGCACCCGCTGCCGGTACTTTATGTACGCCGGGGCAACCGATATGCGCAAGAGTTTTGACGGTTTATGCGGCATTATTGGCAAGCATACCGCCCACAGTCCGTTAAGCGGCGATGTGTTTATATTTATTAACCGCCGCGCCGACCGGATTAAGTTGCTGATGTGGGATGTAAGCGGTTTTGCGCTGTACTACAAACGTTTGGAGCAAGGCAGTTTTGAAAAGCCTGTTTTTGTTGGGGGTACAAACACGTTGGAAATGGCTTGGTCGGAGTTGGTTATGTTGCTGGAAGGCATTGAGCTGAAGCACCTGAAAAAGCGAAAAAGATACCAAAAAAGGGCTTAAAAAAAGCGGAAAAAGATACCAAAAAAAGGTGGAAAAACGGCATAAAAGTGGTATTTTGTGGCATGGATACAGCAGCATTACTTCATGAAAACGAAGAACTTAAGACCGAAAACGAGCGGCTAAAATTACGTTTAGCCGAGTTGTTGCGTTTAATTTACGGTCAGAAAGCGGAGCGCTTTGTTGCCGCCACAGCTACGCAAGAGGGCGGACAACTGATGCTCGATTTTGGCGAAGTAGCGCCGGTAGATATCAGCGCCGCCGAAGCAGCAAGCCCATGAGATTAAACAGGGCCAGCAGTGCTCCAACC
>CAYTVQ010000421.1:0-1542 GCA_964441615.1 uncultured Caulobacterales bacterium
CGCTGACGCCTCCGCCAGGGCGAGCGCGGCCGCGGCGGCCGCCGCCGACGCCGAGGTCGAGGCGCTGAAAAAGACGACACCGCCGCCGTCGTCGGCCGTGATCGCGGCCGCCGAACAGCGCGCCGCGCAAGCGACGCTCGACGCGCGCGCAGACGCGGCGGCGCTGGCCGCCGCCACCGCCGCCTTCGCCAAGGCCGACGCCGAACTCGCGCTTCGGTTGGAGGCGCCGCACTTGAAGACCGTCCCGGAAACGAAGATCGAGCTAAAGATTCTCGACGCCGAGCCCGATCCGACGGCGCTCTATTACGCGACGCCGCGGCACGGGATCACGCGCGACGACACGCTGAAAGTCGTCGTCGGCCCTAACGGCCTTCTCGCCTCCAGCAATGTCGTCGCCGAGGATCGCACGGACGAGATCATCGTCGAAGCCGCCGGCGCCGCGGCTCTCTTCCGCGGAGGGCCCTCAGGCGTCGCTCTGTCGAGCGCGCGAACAGCGGCGCCCAAAACGGAAAAAGAATGTCCCCGCGAGAATACCGAACCGCTCACCTTCGAGATCGTTGTCGATCCGGCGGATTTGGTAGATAAGGCGAATACGGCGAAAGCGGCGGACACGGCGAAAGCGGCGAAAACGGCGAAGGCGGCGAAGGCGAGGCTCGAGGCATGCTTCGGCTACCGGATCACCGCCGAACCTGCCGTTTATGAAAAGTCGAACTTTGCGATGGAGGCCCGCCCATCCTATCCGGGCTACGCCTACCGCGCCCGCATTCCGTGGACGATCACTCTTTCCAGATATCACGGCCCTGACTGCAAGGGTGACGAGAACTGCAAGAGTGACGAGAAGGACTTCGTCGTTGAGAAGGCGATCGTCGCCCTGCTTCCGAATGGAGGGCCGGTCGCCTATATCCCGATCAAGGCCGCCCCCTTCGTCAAGACCGTGAACGATGTGACGTTCAAGGATGGTTCGATCGCGTCCTGGGACAATACGCGGCCCAGCGAAGCGCTGGAGGCGGTGCGGCTGCCGGTCAAGGTCGCAAAGCAGATCCTCTCGGTCCCGACCGAACTCCTTCAGCTGAAGGTCGATCTGTCATCGAAGGAAAAGGCCATCGCCGAGGTCCAGGCCGCGCAGATCGCGACCGAAACCAAGCTCCGCCTCCTGCAGGAATGCCTTGCGACAGAAATCCGCGACGGCAATGACGGCGGGGCCTGCATCAAATGAGCCCCATTGCCGGAGAGGACTGCGCCCAGCGTTCAAAACGGCGCCGAAAATGGGCGAGGAACCCCACGCCCCGCCAGCTACGAGCAGGAGCGTTTTTCCGGCGCCTGCGCTGCGCCTGCCACGCTGCTTGCAGCCCGCGACAGCGCCTGCCACAACCCGGCGAGCGCACTAAGTGCGTTCGATTTCCGTGTCGCCCGGGGCAACTGATTGCGCGTCGCAATTACATCGCTCTTCGTCCTGTTCGCGCCGGCGGCGCCCGCCGCCGCGCAGAACCTGGCGGGCGTCCCCAACCCCGACATAAGGGCCGGCGAAAAATCCCTCGAATA
>CAYTVQ010000422.1:0-1542 GCA_964441615.1 uncultured Caulobacterales bacterium
GTCTCGAGGCGGGTGTTCTCGGCGTCGAGCGCGGCGCGCGCTTCGACAAGGGACTTGTTGCGCGCTTCCGATTTCGCTGCGGCCGCCTCTGCGGCGGCGAGCGCGGCCTGGCTGTCCTTCTCGATCTGCTCGCGCGCCTTTGCGAGTTCTGAGGACGCCTTGTGCGAGGCGTCAATCGAAGTCTTGGCGGCGTCGGTCAGGCGGGCCGCAAAGGTCTGCGCCTTGTCGGCGTCGGCCGAAACCGAGCCGATGAGATCGGCGGTCGATTTGCGGACATCGCCAAGAAGCCGGCCCGTGACGTCCGCGACGCGCTGGGCTTCGCGCTCGGCGGCCTCGAAGGCGGCGGCGGCGGCGCGCTCGGCTTCGCGCGTTGCGGCCTCGATCGAGGCGTCGGCGGCGCGCTTGGCTTCCTCGGCGGCGCGCGTGGCGGAAGCGCCGATATTGGCGGCGTTTCGCGCCGCATCCTCCGCGGCGGCGTCGGCGATTTTCGACGCGCGTTCCGCGGCGGCCTTGGCTTCCAGCGCCGCAACGTCGATCCGCTGAACGGCGCCCGACATATTCTCATGCGCGCTCGCGAGGGCCGTGCTGAGAGCGTTGAAGCTCTCGAGCGCCTGGCGCGCCGCAGAGTCGAGGCGGCCGAGTCGGTCTTCGAGCTGGCTCTCGGCTTTCGCCGCCACATTGTCAGCCGTATGCAAAGCGTCGATGGAGGCGCGCGCCTTCTCCGCTATGGCGCGCGCAAAGGCGTCCGCCTGCGTATTGAGGTGTTCGGTGAGCTCGATGAGACGCACGCGCTCTTCGGCGACGCGGCTTACAGCGCCCGTCGCCTGCTGTTCGATCTGCGCGCCCGCGGCTTCGATGGCGGTCACATGCTTGCGGATCATCGCCTCGACCGAAGCGAGGCGATTGAGGGCGCCGTCGAGCCCGACATTGAGGGCCGACATCTGGTCGCGGACCACGAGACCCACATTCTTTGCGTTCTCGGCCGCGGCCTCGTCGGGGTGGATGAACTGCCGGGCGGAGCTGGCGATGTCCTCGGCGGCCCCCAGCATCTGCATGAGGCGCGACATCACATAGCCGATGAGGATGATCAGGATCGGAATGCAGGCGCCGATGACGAAGGCGGAAAAGTCGAGCGCGCCGAGATAATCAAAACCGGAGAGCCCGCCCGTCATGTTCCTGTAGGCGAGGAGTTTCCCAAGCGGCACGCCGGCCAGCGCCGCGAACAGGAAGAAAACTGCGAAAAGGCGCGTGCCGAACACCATCTGCTGCGCGAGCGCGTCCCAGTTACGCGACCGCGGGCGGGGCTCGATGATCTGCGCCGCCGGCGGCGCGGGCTGGTCGACGACGCCCTTCAGCCGCAGCCTCTCGGCCCGGGGTCCTCGGATTTCGGCGGCGTCGTGTTGCTCGGTCATTCGGCCAGGGTTCTCGCGGTTGCGAACGGCATAGCCGATTTCATCCTTTCGGCCAATGAACCGGGCGCGCACCGATTTTTTCTAAAGTCATGACAATTGTTAACAAATCCGCTGCGGCGCAATCGCCTTT
>CAYTVQ010000423.1:0-1541 GCA_964441615.1 uncultured Caulobacterales bacterium
TGGCTCTCGACGACGCGGTTCTGCAGTTCCGGGGTCATCAGCGCGTCAAGTTCGCGAATCTTCGGAAACAACATGAAGCCTTGCTTCGATACCTTGCGCGGCGGAACGGAGGTCGCGAGCGCAGCCGCGCACGCGTCACGGTAGTCCGCACACGCGACCGCAGCGCGGGACGGCATGGCGAAGACCGACGATTGTCGTGCGCCGAGCACGCGCCGCGCCGCGGCGTCGGGGCCGCGCCCGCCGGGACCGACGCGCTCCGGCAGCCCGATCGGCATGTCGACGGCGATCAGGGCGGCGCCCACGGCGACGGCAATGACGTCCTTGAAGGAGTCGCAGCGAAGGATGCGCGCATCCTCCGCCCACAGAGCGACGATCCATCCGCCCCGGCAGCCGTCAGCCCCGGCGGCGAGCGTCCTCACCCCGCCTTGCCGGCCCAGCTGCGGTGCTCGGCGTCGAGTTCATAGGCGGCGAGCGCGGCGAGGGTGACGATTTCCGGCACGCGCGCGCCGACCTGCGCGATCTGCACCGAGCGTTCGAGCCCGATGAGCAGCGGTCCGATCACCCGCGCCGCCTCGACGGCCCCGAGGAGCCGGGTCGAGATCGAGGCCGAATGGATGCCGGGCGTCACCAGGACGTTCGCCGCCCCCTTCATGCGCGAGAAGGGATAATTGGCCTGGCGCAGCTTCTCGTCGAGCGCCATGGTCGGCGTCATGTCGCCTTCATACTCGAAATCGATGTCGCGCCGGGCGTCGAGAATCTTCACCGCGCCGGCGACCCGCTGCGAATGCTCCGAGTCCGGATTGCCGAAATTGGAATAGGAGACGAAGGCGACCTTCGGGACATGGCCCATCTGCTTCACCGCATGGGCGACCTGGACGGCGATCTCGGCCATTTCCTCCGAGTTCGGATATTCGGTGATGTTGGTGTCGGCGACGAAGAGCGTCCGGTGCTTGGCGAGGATGACGGAAATGCCGATGAGGCGCTCGCCGGGGCGCGGGTCGAGGGCGACGCGGACATTGGAGAGCACGGTGTCGAAGGAGCGCGTCACGCCCGAGACCATGCCGTCGGCGTGGCCATGGGCGAGCATGCAGGCCGCATAAGCGTTGCGGTCATTGTTGGCGAGGCGCAGCACGTCGCGCTTGAGAAATCCCCGGCGCTGCAGCCGCTCGTAGAGATAGTTCGTATAGATATCGACATTGGGGGCGCTGCGGGCGTGATGGATCTCGAAATCGGCATCCGTCGGGAGCCCGGCGGCGGCGAGGCCGGCGCGGATCGCCTCCTCGCGGCCGATGAGGATCGCCCGCCCGAGCCCCTCCTGCTGGAAGGCGTAGGCGGCGCGGATCACGCCCTCCTCCTCGCCTTCGGCGAAGACGATGCGCTTCTGCTCCTTGCGCGCGCGCAGCGAGGAATAGATCTGCTGGAGGAAGGACGCGGAAGGATCGGTGCGGGCGGCGAGGCTCGCGGCGTAGGCGGCAAGATCGGCGACCGGCCTCCGCGCAACGCCCGAATCCGCCGCGGCCTTCGCGACCGCCGGCGGCACC
>CAYTVQ010000424.1:0-1540 GCA_964441615.1 uncultured Caulobacterales bacterium
CGGCTCGGCCCTGGCGATCTCGGCAGCCGACAGCGGGGCGAATGGCGTGTCATAGTCGCGGGCCACGCCGACCAGGGCGATATGCACCCCCGACTTGGCGCGAATGGCGGCGACCGTCCTTGCTATGGCGTCAAGACAGGCCTCGACCGGCGCCGACGCGGCTTCCGGCGCCCGCGCCCAGAGGCGCAGATGCTCCCCTTGCGCGAAATCATTGATGCCGATGCGGATGACGACAAGGCCGTCGGCCCATCGCGCTGGTTCCGCGGCAAGGCGGCCGAGAAACCGCTTGGCCTGCTCCGGCCAGGCGTCGATGAGGCTCGGACAGCGCGCGCCCGACCATGCGTAATCATAGAGATAGTCTAACTTCGCCGGCGTGCGGGTCGGGGCGCCGACACTCTCTTTGAGCACAGCAATCAGGCGGCTGTCGCCGGCGCGGATGAACGGACCCGGGTCAATCTCGTCCGGCCGCAACCGCTCCCAGACTTCGAGCCAGTTGAATGTCCGCTCGCTGTTCGGCCCGCCGCGCGCGAGCCCGTTGACGCTGTCATGATAGCTGTGGCTGTCAGAATCGCCGAGCACGGCGACCGGAAGGCCGCTTCCGGCAGGCGGCGCAGAGCAGGCTGCAGCGATAATCGCCAACAATAACAATAAAGCGCGGCGCAAGGCCGGACCTCGAATATTCGGCGCAAGATTTTATCACGGGACCGTCGGCG
The DNA here is from genome assembly GCA_964441615.1 of uncultured Caulobacterales bacterium. Classification (GTDB taxonomy): domain Bacteria; phylum Pseudomonadota; class Alphaproteobacteria; order Caulobacterales; family Parvularculaceae; genus Amphiplicatus. The sequence goes on from CAYTVQ010000424.1 coordinate 714, forward strand.
AGCGCAGGGGCCTGATTTGCGACAAATCGGCAGCGGCGCGATGATCTGACCGGTCAATCCGGCAAATGCGCGGCGAAGAAGGCGATCTGATTCTCGCCCATCACTTTCCTGACCGTGTCCGCATCGAGCCCGCGCTCGAGGAGAGCGGCGACAAGGGCCGCGCTCTCCGCTGCGTCGATGGGCGTCGTCACGGCGCCGTCGAAGTCGGACCCGAGCGCCACATGATCGGCGCCGACGAGGTTGACGGCATAGACAACCGCGTCGGCGACCGCATCGAGCGTGGCCGCGCAAACGGCGCCGTCCCAGAAGCCGACGCCGATGAGTCCGCCCTTCTCGGCGACCGATTTGAGGAGAGCATCCGGCACGTTGCGGGCCGAGTCGCAATGTCCCCGAAGGCCCGTGTGCGACACGACCAGCGGGCGGGCGGCTAGAGCCAGAGTCTCGCGCGCGACCGCTTCGGAGGAATGGGCGATGTCGATCATCATGCCCGCTCGCTCCGCCGCCATCACGGCCGCGCGCCCGAACTCGGTGAGGCCGGCTCCGGAAACGCCATGCAGCGAGCCGCCAAGCTCGTTGTCGAAGAAATGCTGAAGGCCGAGCATGCGGTAGCCGGCGTCGTAGAGCCTCGCGACATTCTCAACCTTGCCTTCAAGCGGATGGGCGCCCTCGGTCGCGAGAACGCCGGCGATCGCGCCCTTCTCCAGAGCCGCGGCGAGATCGGCTTTCGTCCGTACAAGAATGAGCTTTCCGCCTGAGCGCGCGGCCGCGTTCTCCAGCCGGCGGGCCTGATAGAGCGCGCGCTCAAGGAGGCTTGACCACGCCGCGGC
>CAYTVQ010000425.1:0-1527 GCA_964441615.1 uncultured Caulobacterales bacterium
CTTGCGGGATCTGCAGCGTCGACAGGTCGAACCCGAAGTCCGATTCGGGAGAAAGCCGAGTTTCGGTGCAGCGCCGGGCGATCTCCGGGAACAGCGGGTAGGTCGGCGTCAACAGGTGAACTTGCTGGCCGAATCGGTCGAAGAGCTGGCGAAGGATCAGCTCCGAGCCGGCATTGATGTGGATCAGTCGTTCGGGTACGCCGAGCTGCCCGGCGATGACGCGGCGCAGGGGCGCCGAGTACGGCTCGGTGTAGTAGTTTCCGCGGGGCGCCTCGTCACAGGCTGCGGCGATTGCCTCGTCGAGCGGGGGCAAGGGGTTTTCGCAGAGGAGCAGCTTGATGCCTGTGAACGCGCCGCCGCCTTTCTCGCTGATCGACGTCATCGGAACCCCGTCATGCAAGCGCCGCAAGTTCGACCAGGCCGGCAACGGCCGGCGCATGTCCAACCCGTCCGCGACGGCATCAGGGAAAGGCCGGAATCGTCGGGTCCGCGCCGCCGACGTCGGCCTCGGGATGGTGCGACTTGACAAGCGCCTCGATCTCTTCGACGCGCTCGCGCGGCACGTCGACCATCATCAGCAGTTCGCCCTTGGCGATCGCTGCTTCGAACTTCTCGATTCGCGTGTTCGGGAGATCGGCGCCGACCATCGTCGACATCCACGCGCCGAATCCGGCGCCGGCGAGGGTCATCGCGACGACGGCGCCGCCTGCGATCGTCAGTCCGGCGGGCGGGAAGGCCATTGCCACCAGGCCGGCGAGCATGCCGGTCACGCCGCCCGCTGCGGCCCCTCGCTGCAACGCCGGCAACAGGTCGGAGCTCTGTGCCAGGTGCGCTTCGGGAAGGTCCTCGAGAGAAACGGTCGGGCCGGCGAGCACGTGAATGTGTCGCCATTCGACCCGCCTGAGCAGCAACTCGTCGACGACGGCCTTCGCGCGCTTCACGTCGGGCAACAGGAAGTAGACGCGCCTCATACGGTTCCTCCAGGCGGATGCGGTTGTGCAGATCGCATGGACGCTCCGGCGGATCCGGGGCGCGCGACGCTGCAAGTATGCCGACCGCATGGAACCGCTCCATGACTTCGGACAATGCCGGCGGTCTCGTCGGCAGCACTGCCGGGGGGCTGCGACCGACGCGTCTCGCGCGTGCGGGGCGACGTTCGCCGGGGAGCGGTCGCGGGCAGCCGGAGCGATCAGCTCCCTGCGAGCACGCGCGCGCTCGTGATCGGCAGTCGGAAGTGGCGAACCCCGGTGGCGTCGAACACCGCGTTCGCGATCACCGCACCGGCCACCGTGATCGCCGGCTCGCCGCCGCCCTGCGGCGCCAGGTCGTCGTTCTTCACGAGAACGGCCTCGATCGCCGGCACGTCGCGAAAGCGCGGCAATGCGTACGTGTCGAAGTTGCGATCGAGGATCTCGCCGCCGCGGAATCGCAGCTCCTCGGAGAGCGCGTAGCCCAGCCCCATCGTGAGCGCCCCCTCGATCTGCATCGTCGCTCCGGTCGGGTTCACGACGATTCCCATGTCCTGCG
>CAYTVQ010000426.1:0-1501 GCA_964441615.1 uncultured Caulobacterales bacterium
TCCTCGAAATGATGCAGAAGCCCGACGTCGATCAGATCGACGGCCTCTCGCCGGCAATTTCCATCGAGCAGAAGACGACTTCGCGGAACCCACGCTCCACTGTCGGCACGGTGACGGAAATCTATGACTATATGCGCCTGCTGTGGGCGCGCATCGGCGTCCCCTACTCCCCGGCGACCGGACTCCCCATCGCCGCGCAGACCGTCTCGGAGATGGTCGACCGGCTGATGGGCGAGAAGGAGGGATCGCGCTTCTATCTCCTCGCGCCGATGGTGCGCGCGCGAAAGGGAGAATACCGCAAGGAGCTCGCCGACCTTCAGAAGAAGGGCTTCCAGCGCGTGAAGGTCGATGGCGTCTTCCACGAAATCGCCGAGGCGCCCGTGCTCAACAAGAAACTCAAGCACGACATCGACGTCGTCGTCGATCGCGTCATCGTCAAGAAAGGGATCGAAAGCCGCCTCGCCGAGTCGTTCGAGACCGCGCTGGCGCTGGCGGACGGGATTGCGATAGCGGAAAGCGCGGACGCCAAGGGCGGCGCGGAGCCGGACCGCATCGTCTTTTCCGCCAAATTCGCCTGTCCCGTCTCCGGCTTCACCATTTCCGAAATTGAGCCGCGTTTATTCTCCTTTAACGCACCGGCCGGCGCCTGCCCCGCCTGCGACGGCCTCGGCACCGAGATGGTGTTCGACGCCGATCTCGTCATCCCCGACCCCGATCTAGCGCTCAACAAGGGCGCGGTCGCGCCCTGGGCCAAGGGCCACTCTCCTTTCTATGTGCAGACGCTCGAGGCCCTCGCCCGCCACTACAGATTCAAGTCGACGGCGAAATGGTCGGAGCTGCCGCAAAAGGCGCGCGACATTATTCTTTACGGCACGGGCGAGGACGAGATCGCCTTCGTCTACCAGGACGGGTCGCGCAAATACGAAACAAGGAAGCCCTTCGAGGGCGTGATCCCCAATCTCGAGCGCCGCTTCCGCGAGACCGATTCGAGCTGGGTGCGCGAGGAGCTGTCGCGCTTCCAGACCTCGACGCATTGCGAGACCTGCAACGGCCAGCGCCTCAAGCCCGAGGCCCTGGCCGTAAAGGTCGGCGGGCTCAATATTTCGGAAGCCTGCGAGAAATCCATCCGCGCCGGAGGCGCGTGGTTCGAATCCCTCGAAGCCTCGCTGTCGAAGAAAGACCGGGAGATCGCCGCCCGCGTGTTGAAGGAGATCCGCGAGCGCCTGACCTTCCTCAACAATGTCGGCCTGGAATATCTGACCCTCTCTCGCGCCTCCGGCACGCTTTCGGGCGGGGAAAGCCAGCGCATCCGCCTCGCCTCGCAGATCGGGTCTGGACTCACCGGCGTCCTCTATGTGCTGGATGAGCCCTCGATCGGCCTCCATCAGCGCGACAATGAGCGGCTTCTGGCGACGCTGCGACGGCTCCGCGATCTCGGCAACTCGGTGCTCGTCGTCGAGCATGACGAGGAGGCGATCCGCGCCGCTGACCACATCGTCGA